>JAKSCH010000524.1 GCA_022360695.1 Gemmatimonadota bacterium | reverse complement strand
GCGCGCGCAGGAGGGCGGTGGCGTCCGCAGGGCGCCGCACCTTCGTGACCCCGGCGACCACGAATGCCATGCCGAGCAGGAGGCGCCCGACGCTACTGAGTGCTTCGGCGTCCACAGTCGCTATGGTCTGATATGGCGACCTGCGCGGCGCACCGTGCACGGCGGACGCCCGCGTCGGCCGGCGTTCCCCAGCAGGACGTCACGCTGAATCGCCGCACGAACCCTAGTACGCGCTCGGCAGATCACGCTGGCCCAAAGTCACATGACGGATGTCCCGCAGCCCTGCAGACACACTTGACCATGCACGCACACTCGCAGTCGCAGACAAGATCCATCTGAGGGAAGGTGCCGGCGCACCAGCAGTGGCTTCCCGGATCCGGGTTCGGCTGCGGACCGAAGCACACGCCGGGATCCGGTTGACATTGTCCACAGCAGTTACCGCCCGAGCAGCAAGGGCATGCCTGTTTCACGAGGAGGTCGGCCTCTGCGGCTGCCCCCGGCACGAGACTTCCAAGAACAACCAACCCGACTAGCCCAGCGAAGCCTCGACGACTCAGCTCGGCGAGCTCCGGATGTCGATCGGCGTTCTGTACCGCGAGAGCCAGGCGTTCGACGCGCCGAAATAGCCGTAGAAACATCGCAATCCTCCTAAAAGGTCAAGTCAACCAGCGTTCGGCATACAGCCGCCCCAATCAGCGCCGTCACTGTTAAAGCAGCCAGTCTCAGCCATCGCCGATACTTGATCAGCTTCTCCAAGCAGAGCTTCGGGGTGTGAGGGTCATATCGGCCGGGTTGGCGGCGGACGCAGCCTGCTGCCACGAATAGCGGGATCGCGCGCCCGACGCCGAAGGCTCCGAATACGAGAGCGCCCATCGGCGGATTCGCGAGAGCCAGGACTCCGAACGCGAGCACGTAATACGCGCCTGACGACACAATGGTCAAAAAGCCGAGTCCGAGCGTGATTCCGAAGAGGAGAGACCAACGGTCTCGACCAAGAGCCTGAAGGTGTCGCGGCACGAGCCACTTTCGAGTCGGGGCAAGAAGTGGCACGCGGGTCAGCCTGCAGAAGATGATGACAGCGCAACATCCAATGGTGATCAGCCACGCGATAGCGGGTCGGCCAAGGGCTGCCCCGAGTAAACCGAGCGCGAACCCCAGCACTGCGCTCGCTGAGACGGCGCCGACCGCGAAGAGTAGTACGTATCGATGGGCGCGCGCCCAGGTAAAGAAAGGAGCGACGTTGTCCTCGTTGCCACCGACCGGCGGCGTGATCGTCAAGACCGAGTTCGCCCCTCACGGCGAGTAGAGCGATAGGAGTCCAACCAGTACCGCAAGAAGAACCACTGCCGGTATGACTGCTGGCGGGCCTAGAATGGCTCCCACCGTTGCGCCGCTAATCGCAACGACCACGGTGGTGATCAGTTCGAGGCGGGGGCTCCAGGACCTCTCATAGTGTGTGGTCAGCGCAGGCACTATAGCGTCCTTGCTCACCGGCTCAATCGGACTGCGTGTGGCGACGTGTCGATAGCCATCTGCAAGCCGTCGGCCGACAGGGCCAGAGTGTCACGACACAACGGGGCGCCCACAGATGACGCATTGGCAGACGTCAATGCGCAACGAGCCGCCACCCACTCGCGATCATGGAACATTGTTGTAGTGGGAAAAGTGAACCGATGAAGCGTCTGCCCACTAGGCAATAACCGGCCGTTTTGTGAAGAGATCAATGACGAGGGCGGTTCAGTAGTGGTGTCAGGTGTGCGGCGCGGAACTGAGACAACAACTCAGCGGGCTCAACAGCGCCGAGCGCGAAGAGGGTGCACCCGGGCCAGATGCGAGCTTTGTTATACAGCGTGCGGGTGGAGACGCCCACGGCCTTCGCCGCATCGTCCCACGAGACGCCGACGGAACGAAGCCTGAACGAGTGAAGCAGTTGGATCGCGGAGAGAAAGTCCTCAAGGCGGAAGTTGGTCTGCACTACGGAATAGAACTGATGCCTCAAGGTCGACGGCGCAACGCGGGCAGCACGCGCCAAGCTACCCACGGTTCGAAAGGGTGTTGACGCGAGTACCGCGAGACGGAGCGCTCGCGCGAGAGCAGGTGGATGCCCGGCGTCGCGTAGCACCTCAGCAATCTCAGAAAACTCGTTTCCGAGAACCGCCACGGCGACTCGATGCTGTAGCTCTCTCTCGACATCTCGGGTCCAAACGAGCGCAGCGAGCCGTATAGATGCCACGCGTTTTGCCAACGATGCGGTGGGCAACGTAACGAGGATCTGCGGCACCGCGGGTCGGAGGGTCGATATGCTCTCAATCCGTGAGAGCGCCGCATGCAAACCGCGAGGTCCGTGCGAATGCACCACGCAGGCGGCGGTCGCGAGTGTAACTCGCTGGTCCGACGGTAGGTCGGTCACAGGCAATCGGCGGTCCAAGGTCACGGTCGCGAAGCGCGACAACGCTTGGCGAATCCGATCGCCGTCGCTCGTGTCATCTACGTACAAAACGATCATACGATCCCGATGCGAACGTCCACTGCGGACCGGTATGACAGGTGCTCCTACTTGTTAGATGCCGGAGCACGTCGGTTTGTCACAGAGAGGGAGTCGAGCGAGTCACGGTAGTGTGCCGGAGTCGTCTCAACGCGTGCGCAGCGGGGTGCTCGAAGCTGGGTAGCGCACCTGACGTTGTTGGGCGCGAGATTCGGCCGATCCAGCAACCCTACCCGCGAACAGCCCTAGTCGAGTTTCGTGTGATCGCGATGCCGGACCGATGAGCCCGGCAATGCCATGTCCTTGGACAGACGCTTGCGGGATGTTCTCTTGTGTCGGCGCCGACCACATCTGCTCCTCGCAAGGCAGACATCGGCCAACGTTGCGCAAACGTCCGGAATCGTGTGTCATCCTGGGCCCCATCGTCCTCCGGGAACCGCATGAGGCGGCAGAGCGGCACTGTGGCTACGCGGATGGTCGAGAAGACATCAGAGCCGATCGTGATACCGATGGCGGATTCGACATCGGCTCGCGGATCGGGCTACAACGGAGCGGTGAAACAGCTCACGGGGTATGCGTGGAGAGCGTCAGCTGTGGCCCGACGCCCGGCGCCGCGGAGACCCACGGATCGCTGAAAGCGGGGGCATGAGCAAGAAGCCTGGAGCGCGCGATATCCGTCATTCTTACGTGCCTTACGATGGGATCGGCTGCCGTAGCTGAGGGGTCGACGGCGCGAAGGAGTCGAGCACGCTGACGCTGGGTAAAGTGGCGGCCCGTGGCGCAGTCTCAAGTGCACGGCTCTGATGCAGCGCGTCCGGGGTACGACTAGAAGGGCCCGGGTTGCACGAGTTTCGCAGCGCCGTCGCTACGCCGAATGTTACAAACTGTCCTTGCCCAGCGTGGCCTCCATATATCCGCGTATGTGTCCGTGGATGGCGGGCGATCGCCACAGATCGCCCAGGTCATCTTCCAGCTCCGACAACGCTCCGTGCCGCGCCGCCCGCGTCAACTGGCGCTTGGAGAAAGCGTACGTGTCGGGGGGGATCGTAGCGAGCTCCCCGGCGACCTCCTTCGCGCGCGGGAGAAGCGCATCGGGCTCCACGACCTCGTCGATGAAGCCACGCTCCGCAGCATCTTCCACACCGTACGTCCTGCCGAGCAAGATGACCTCGCGCTGGTACCGCACCGGGATCGCGTTCCGCACCACACGAAGCGCGACCGCTGGAAACGGGACGCCGACGAGAAGCTCGGGCAGCCCGATCTTCGCCGATCCCTCGACGCCGATGCGATAGTCGCATGCACACGCCATCACCCCTCCTCCTGCGATGGCGTGACCGTTCACGGCCGCGATGAGCGGCTTGGGGTACGTCCACAGACCGGCGAACAGCGTATCGAGCGATGCGAGGAGCTGCTCGACATAGTCCGCGCCCTCCTCCACCACGCGAAACAGGTCGACGCCCGCCGAGAACGCGGAGCCGGTCCCCGTGAGCACGACGGCGCGGACCGAATCGTCATCGCGGGCCTCGGTGAGCGCGGCCCACAGCGCGTCCGAGAAGTCCGTCGCCAGCACGTTGGCGGGTTCGTGGCACATACGGATCGATGCGACGACGTCGTCGTCGGTTCGGTCGATCATGCTCGGCTCCGTGGACAACGGTTCGTGTGGCGCGGCCGTCGAAGCGGTGGTTGCTCGGGCGTTGATACCCTATACGCAGGTTGGCCGAGGCGCGATTGGAAGGCGCTGCAACGGGTATCCACGTCGTGCGCGAGGGGCGAGGGGCTATATTGGACGTCACGGGTATTTGCGCGCTCGTTTGCGGACGGGTCTGCGGGACTACACGGTGAGACGAATGAAATCACGTCACTGGGTCACGCTCTTCGTGTTCCTGATCGGGGGAGCCGCTCTCGTCGGGATCTTCCTGCGGCTCAACGCCGATGAGGAGGATGGTCCCGAGCTGACGGGTGACGCGGCCACCGATTCGGTCGTCGCCGCCGTCGAGAACACGGCGTCCGCCGCCGCGTTCGCCACGGAGATCGCCTTGCCCGTCGAGGGCGCCGTGATCGAGCGCGACACGTTCGTCATCTGGGTCTCGGCCACGGGTCGCGCCGCACCACGACGCATCGCGCCGATCCACGCGGAGGTCGAAGGGTCGGTGGTCGAGGCTCCGGCGATCGAAGGTCGCTACGTGCGTGACGGCGATCTGCTCGTGCAGCTGGATCCCACGCTCTACGAGCTGGGAGTGCGGCAGGCGCGCGCGCAACTCGACCGCGCGGAAGCCGAGTTCCAGGACAAGATCCTCTTCGACGACGAGATCGAAGACCCGGCGGATCGCGCGGAGCGCGAGCGGCTGGCGCGGATCCGGGTCGGGCTCGATGAGCGCGAGGCGGCGCTCGAGGAGGCCGAGTACCAGCTAGCCAAGACCCGACTCACGGCGCCGTTCTCGGGGCGCGTCGCGAACATGGCGGTCGCGGTCGGTCGACGCGTCGGGGTGGGGGACTCCGTGGCCACGATCGTGGATCTCTCGCAGATCGAGATCGACGCCGAGGTGCTCCATACCGAGCTCCCGTTGGTCGCGGTCGGGCGCGAAGCGACCGCTACGTTCGCGGCGATCCCGGGGCAGGTCTTCCACGGCCGCGTCGTCAGTGTGAACCCGTTGGTCGATCCGGAGTCCGAGACCGCGCGCGTGACCGTTCGCCTGGCGAATCCCGAGTCGCAGATCGTGCCCGGGCTGCCGGGGGTCGTCCGGATCGCCGGTCGACAGCTCGCGGACCGCACCTTCGTCCCCAAGGCGGCGATCGTCGAGCGACAACGGCGGCAGGTCGTGTTCGTGTTCGAGCCGGCCGAGCCGGGCTCGGCGCGCGGGCGGGCGCAATGGAAGTACGTGACGACGGGGCTCGAGAACGACACGTCGGTCGAGATCGTGGCGGCCGCCGACGGGGCGGACGACACCTACGTGCCGGCGGGGGGCGAGGTCGTCCTGGTGGATGGCCACGCCACGCTCACGCACGACGCGAACGTCGAGATCGAGAACCACGAGGCGCTCGCCAGCGACCGCGCCGTCGTCCCCTCGGGGAGCGGGAACTGAAGACCGGTCGTAGAGCGCTGATGGCCGACCGCCGCCGACGTACGTGTCCCGAGCGAAGGTCGGGTGCGACGCTGGCTCTCGCGCTGACGGGGCTCGTGCTCTCGGCGGGCTCCGCCCGCGCGCAGACGCGCGCCCTCCCCGACACGCTCGATCTGGACACCGCGCTTCGGATCGCGCTCGAGCGGAGCCCTCAGATCGCGACGGCGCGCGCACAAGCGGGGGCCGCGGGCGCGGATCGCCGCGCGGCGTGGGGAGCGTTCCTTCCGACCGCGGCGGCGGACCTCTCGCTGGCCCGAAGCGACTTCACGCGTACGACCTTCGAGGGCGAGGAAGGGATCTCCGAGACGCTCCCGGAGCCGCTGACCTCGGGGAACCAGAACGCGAGTCAGGGATTCCGGCTGAGCTGGACCCTCTTCGACCAAGGACGTCGGTTCACGACGCTCAGCCAGGAGGGGTCGAACGTTCGGGCGGCGCAGCGTCAGCTCGACGATCGGCGGGCGGCGGTGGTCGCGGCGACGGGCCGTGCGTTCTACGACGCGCTCCGCAGCCAACGGCTGCTCGATCTCGGGCGGCGCCAGATCGCCGACCGCGAGCTCGAGTTGGACATCGCCCAGCGTCGATACGCGATCGCCGCCGTCGAGCGGATCGATGTGCTGGCGGCGGAGAGCAATCTCCTCGACGCGCGCGTCGGGCTGCTCCGGAACCAGCGCCAGACCGACGCCGCGCTTCGGACGCTCGCCGTCGAGCTCGGTCTCGATCCCGACGATGGGTTGGGCACGTCGCTTAGGGATGTGGCTACGCTGCCCGCAGGGGAAGCGGATGCGACGGCCCTCGTCGAGCGCGCGTTGGCGAGCGATCCGGAGCTGCTCCAGCTCGACGCGCAGCGCGCCGCGGCGTCGGCCGCGCTGATGGGCGCGCGAGCGGGCTATCTGCCCCGGATCACCGCCAACATCAGCTGGGGTCGCTCGCAGACGTTCGGGCTCGGCGAGTCGTTCTTCCAGTTCGATCCGCAGGACAACTCGCGTCAGTTTTCGATCTCGGCGAGCTGGAACATCTTCGATGGCTTCGCCCGCGAGCAGCAGACCGCTCGCGCGTCCGCGCAGCGAAGACAGGCGGAAGAGGATCTCCGCCGGCGCCGTCTCGAGATCGAGCGCGACGTGCGCGGGTTCGCCGCCGAGATCGGGCAGCTCTCCGAGACGCTCGCCATCGCCGAGCGGAGCTTCGAGATCGCGCAGGAGCGCCTGGACATGTCGCGGCAGATGTACCGGAACGGCACGATCGACTTCACCGCGCTCCAACAAGCGATCAGCGGCGTGACGTCGGCCGAGCAACAGCTCATCAACATCCGCTACGATTATCTCACCGCGTGGGTGAACCTCCGCGAGTTCGGCGGCACGGGCGGGTAGCGTGGCGCTCCCCGACGTCTCGCTCCGTCGCCCGGTCGCCACCGCGATGCTGTACGTCGGCATCGCCGTCCTGGGCGTCGTGTCGTTTCTGCGGCTCCCGATCGATCTCTTGCCCGATGTGTCGTTCCCGACGCTGTCGGTGTGGACCACCTATACCGACGCGGCGCCCGGCGAGGTCGAGCGTTGGGTGACCGAGCCCATCGAGCAATCGCTCTACTCGATCCCGGGCGCGCGCGACATCACGTCCCGGTCGCGCGAGGGACAGTCGCTCGTCCAACTCCAGTTCGCGTGGGGCACGGACATGGAGTTCGCGACGCTGCACACGCGCGAGCGGCTCGACAACCTCGTCGAGACGCTCCCACAGGGATCCGAGCGACCCATCATCCTGCGGTCGGATCCGACGAGCGATCCGATCATGACCTTGGCCGTGAGCGGCTCGGACCTGCGCACCTTGCGGGATCTCTCGGAAGCGGTCTTCAAGCGTCGGCTCGAGCAGTTGGACGGGGTGTCGCTCGCGGGCATCGCGGGCGGACCGGAGCGCGAGCTTCGCGTCGTCGTCGACCCGGACCGCGTCGCCGTGCACGACGTGTCGCTCGATGACGTCGCGGCCGCCCTCGACCTCGCGAACTACAACGCGCCCGGTGGGACGATCCAACGCGGGCGCTTCGAGTACAGCCTGCGCACGCTCGGTCAGTTCACCGACGTGGACCAGCTACTCGATGTCGTCATCCACCGTCCGGCGGATCCGGCCACCGGCGCTCCGGTGTTTCTCCGTGACGTCGCCGCCGTGAAGGACACGATCGCCGATCTCGAGACGATCGCGCGCTTCAACGGCGAGGCCGCGATCGGTCTCCAGGTCTTCAAGGAGGCCGGGACGAACACGGTGCGCGTGGCGGACCGCGTGGGTGAGACGATCGACCAGCTCCGCACCGAGTTCCCCGGCGTCACCATCGAGACCGCTTCGAGCCAGGCGCGGTTCATCCGGAACGCGATCTCGAACGTCGTCTCGGCCCTGCTGTTCGGCGGCGTGCTCGCGTTCCTGGTGTT
>JAKSCH010000470.1 GCA_022360695.1 Gemmatimonadota bacterium | reverse complement strand
GTCGCCCGCGCGATGAGGGCGACGTCGAAGAGCCGAACGCTCCGTTCGTCCATGAGCTGGACTGGGAGCTGCTCTTTCGGATCGCGTGTGCCGAACAAGCGGTGGGTGTGGTCCAGGCTGCCATACGAGACGCGGATCTCGACGGGATTCCCGAAGCCGAGGAGCTCGCGTTTCGTCGACTCGGGTCGGTCGCCGCTTTCCGCCAGGCCCGCTTACAGGACCGGATCATCGAAACCGGTGACCTCCTCGCCGATCTCCCCTTCGTTTTTCTCAAGGGGGCGTCCTTGGCGCTGACCCACTACCGGTCCATCGACGACCGTCCCATGTGCGACATCGACGTGTTGGTCCGGTCGGAGCACGCGGAGATCGCGCGCGAGAGGCTGCTACGCCACGGGTGGGAGACGGATCGGGAAACGGCCCGCCGCTTTCGGAGCCACCACCATCTCGCGCCTTTGACCGATCCAGATCGAATCGGAATCAAGCTCGAGATACACACGCGGCTGTTCCGGGACTCCGCGCCGTTCACTCTTACGCCGGACGATGTGCTCACCGATTCGACGAGGTGTACTCGCGCCTCGAGCTCGCTGCCCGTTCCCAGTCCGGAGCATCAGCTCCTGCACTGCTGTCTGAACTTCGCCTGGTCGAACCTGATGGTCCGAAACGGCTGGCTGGCGTTGCGCGACGTGAACCAACTCGTGTCGGGCGGTATCGACTGGGAGCGTTTCGTTTCGCAAGCAGCCGGCTGTCTGGGGACCACGTGTGCCTACTGGACGCTTCGGCTTGCAGAGGATCTCACCGAAACGCCCATACCGTCGCACGTTCTCCCCGTCCTCGGTCCAGTCGTGCCGCGGAGGCTCGAGCACGCGGTTGCCCGACACCTTGCCGGTCGTTTTCTCGTGGGGGTTCCCGACTCGTATGCGGCGGTGCACAAACTGTCGTGGGTCCTCGCGATCCAACCCGCGAGAAGCGGACACGGTCGCCGGCGACCCTGGCGGCCTGCGTCCGCGTGGCAAAGCCTACGGCGGCTCCCCGGACGACTCTATCGTTTCGGCGCATGGACGAGATACGCTCGAAGCCTCTTCTCGATCCCGCAGGTCCGAGACGAGTCGATGTGAGAGAGCCCATCCCTCGAGCCCTCACCGCCTCGCTTTACCGAACAAGCACCGAAGGTTAAGCTGTCCCGCTCCGGTCCGTCGGCTGGCGGCGGGCCGCGCGGAACCGCCGTACGACGGGACAGATGCCGAGCTTCGACCTCCAGCTCCCCTTCGAGCCGACGGGTGACCAACCGGCCGCCATCCGCGAGCTCGCGGACGGGGTGGGCCGTGGTGACAAGTGGCAGACGCTGTTGGGCGTGACCGGGAGCGGAAAGACCGTGACGCTGGCGGCGCTCATCGCCGAGGCGGGCCGGCCCGCGCTCGTGATGAGCCACAACAAGACGCTCGCGGCGCAGTTGTACGGCGAGCTCCGGCAGTTCTTCCCCCGCAACGCCGTCGAGTACTTCATCTCGTACTACGACTACTATCAGCCGGAAGCGTACGTCCCGGCGACCGACACCTTCATCGAGAAGGACGCGTCGATCAACGAGGACATCGATCGTCTCCGATTGCGAGCCACGTCCGCCCTGATGGAGCGCCAGGACGTGATCGTCGTCGCGTCGGTGTCGGCCATCTACGGCCTCGGCGACCCCCGCGGGTATCAGGAGCTGATGCTCACGCTGGAAGAGGGACAGGAGATCTCGCGACGCGACATCCTGTCGGCGCTGGTCAGCGTCCAATACTCGCGCAACGACCTCGACTTCGTCCGCGGGACGTTCCGCGTCCGCGGCGACGTCATCGAGATTCTTCCGGCCTACGAGGAGCAGGGGGTCCGGATCGAGATGTGGGGGGATTCGATCGAGCGCATCTCGAAGATCGACCCGCTCACCGGTACCACGATCACGCGACTGGCCCGTACCGCGATCTACCCCGCGACGCACTACGCGACGATGGGTCACCGGCTCGCGGCGGCTCGTGAAGCCATCTACGTCGAGCTCGAGGAGCGGCTCCTCGAGCTGCGTCAGGACGGCCGTCTGCTCGAGGCGCAGCGTCTCGAGCAGCGCACGCGGTTCGATCTCGAGATGCTCACCGAGGTCGGGTTCTGTCCCGGGATCGAGAATTACAGCCGACACCTCGACGGGAGGAAACCGGGGCAGCGCCCGTACTGCCTGCTCGACTACTTCCCGGACGACTACCTGACGATCATCGACGAGTCCCATGTGTCGATCCCCCAGATCGGCGGGATGTACGAGGGCGATCAGAGCCGGAAGCGGACGCTCGTGGAGTTCGGGTTCCGGCTGCCGTCCGCGTTGGACAACCGGCCGCTCTCGTTCGAGGAGTGGGAGTCGGTCATCCCGAACGCGATCTTCGTGAGCGCCACCCCCGGCGACTACGAGCTCCGGAAGAGCGCGGGCGTCGTCGTCGAGCAGCTCATCCGCCCGACGGGGCTCCTCGACCCCGAGGTCCAGGTGCGGCCGGTGCGCGGTCAGGTCGACGACCTCCTGGGCGAGATCCGCGAGCGAACCGAGCGCGGGGAGCGCGTGCTCGTGACCACGCTCACGAAACGGATGGCGGAGGATCTCTCCGAGTTCCTGGCGCTGCGCGGCGTCAAAGTCCGCTATCTGCATTCGGACATCGCGACGATCGACCGCGTGAAGATCCTCCGCGACCTACGGCTCGGGACCTTCGACGTGTTGGTCGGGATCAATCTCCTCCGCGAGGGACTCGATCTCCCCGAGGTCTCGCTCGTCGCGATCCTCGACGCGGACAAGGAGGGGTTTCTCCGCTCGGAGCGGTCGCTCGTCCAGACGATCGGTCGCGCGGCGCGCAACGTCCATGGGACCGCGATCCTGTACGCGGATCGCGTGACCGACTCCATGCGTCGCGCCATCGACGAGACGGCGCGCCGCCGCGACGTGCAGGCGGCTCACAACGCGAAGCACGGCATCGAGCCGACCTCGATCATCAAGTCGATCGAGGAGATCCGCTTCTCGACGGCGGTGGCCGACGCGCGCGAACAGCAGCCCTCGGTGTTCGAGCGCGGGGCGTCGTACGAGGCGCTGTCTCCCGAGGAGCTGGTCGAGACGCTCGAGAAGAGCATGCGCGAGGCGGCGGCGGCGCTCGATTTCGAGGCCGCGGCGAGGCTTCGCGACGAGCTGTTCGAGGTGCGCGCGAAGCTCGACTCCGGTACGGGATCGAAGCCCGCGCATCCGGGCCGCCGTGGGGCGCGGGCGGGCTCGACGTGACCGAGGCGACGCTCGACGAGGCGGGGTTGGTCGAGTGGGGTCGGCGGCTCGGTGCGTCCGCGGCCCGCGATCGGGTGTTCGTGGCGCTCATCGGCGCCCTCGGGGCGGGGAAGACCACGTTGACTCGGGCCGCGTGCGAAGGCGCGGGCGTACGCGACGACGTCACGAGCCCCACGTACACGCTCGTGCATTGGTACCGAGGGGCGACGGGGCCGATCGCGCACGTCGATCTGTACCGGATCGACGACCCGCGCGAGCTGGACCCGCTCGATTGGGACGAGCTCGCGTCGGGCGGGTGCGCGGTCTTCGTGGAATGGGCGGATCGCGCGGGTCCCGCCCTCCCGCCGGATCGCTGGGAGCTTCGGCTCGCGATCGATCCGGACCCGACGCGCCGGCGCGTGAGCCCGCGGTCGCTCGGCGACGCGCCGCCGATCCCGGAGCCGGTCGATGCGCGGAGCGCCGGCGCGTGCTGACGCTCGGGCTCGAGACCAGCGGTCCGCTCGGCAGCGTCGCGCTCGGACGCGGCGAGGACCTGATCGCCGAGAGCGCGATCTCGGCGCGCGCGACGCACTCGGAGACGATCCTGCCCGAGGTGGACCGGATGCTGCGCCGCGCCTCGCTCGAGGTGAGGGACGTCGAGCGCATCGTGGTCGGCGCCGGGCCCGGCTCGTTCACCGGGGTTCGGATCGCGGCGTCGCTGGCCAAGGGGTGGTGTCGGGCCCGACGGATCCCCCTCTGCGCGTTCTCGAGCCTGCGGGCCGTGGTCGCGTCGAGCGGTGCCGATCGCGTGTGCGCGCTCTTCGACGCCCGGCGGGGCGAGGTGTACGCCGAGGCGTACGAAGAGGGGCCGCTCGCAGAGCCCGCGCTCGGCCCCTGGGCGGGTCCGCTCGATACGCTCCTCGAGCGTCTCCGGCCCGTCCCGGCGTGGCGCTTCTCGGGGGACGGCGCGATCGCGTATCACGAGGCGATCACGGCGGCCGGTGGGTCCGTGCTGCCCCCGCACCTCGCCGTCCCGCGCGCGTCATCGCTCCTGTGGCTGGCCCAGCGGGACCCCGGGGGAGAGGTAGACGACATCGCCGCCTGGGAGCCGCGCTACGTTCGCGCTTCGGGTGCCGAACGGGAGGCGGTGCGCGTTGGCTAAGCGCGAGCCCCTCTACGAGGCCCGGATCCGCGCGATGCACTCCGAAGATCTCGATGCGGTCATGGCCATCGAGCACGCTTCGTTTCCCTCGCCGTGGTCCGCCACGACCCTCTCGAACCTGCTGGCTCGCGAGAACGCGTGTCTGCTCGCGGCGGTCGATGGGACGGATCGCGTCCTCGGCTACGCGGCGGTTTGGTTCGCCGGCGGGAACGGGGAGCTGGGGAGCCTGGCGGTCGCGCCGTCCGAGCGACGAGAAGGGCTGGGCGGTCTTCTCCTCACGGCGGTGTTGGACGAAGCGCGAGCCCGGGGGATCACGCACCTGTTCCTGGAGGTTCGACAGAGCAACTGGACCGCCCAACGGCTCTACCAGCGACGCGGGTTCGAGGCGGTCGGCCGCAGGCGAAATTACTACAAGAAACCGGTCGAAGACGCGATCGTCATGCGTCGGTTGCTCGCTCGTTGACCGCCCTTCGTACCTCGTCTATTGTGCGAATCCCACCATCCATGAGGGAGGAAGCGAATGTCTCGCAGTCTCAACAAAGCCAGCCTGATCGGGAACCTGGGCGCCGACCCGGAGGTCCGATCCACCAACTCCGGCACGCGCGTCGCGACGCTCTCCGTCGCCACGAGTCGTCGCTGGACGAGTCGGTCCGGTGAGCAGCAGGAGAAGACCGAGTGGCACCGG
>JAKSCH010000474.1 GCA_022360695.1 Gemmatimonadota bacterium | reverse complement strand
TGTAGATTCGACGTGCGTCTAATGACTAGCGATTCGTTCTCGTGGCTTGTCTATGACAGTCGGCGTTTGATGAGCCATGACATGCGCGACCGACTGTTTCCTTCGAGATCGCATCGGTTCGATCTGGCATTGGTCGTCAGGATAGGTGACTCGTCGGATGCGTCATCGGCAATGGGCATGGTTGCCCGAGCCCGAATCCCGGATCCGATACGAACCTTGGAGGGAGATCACCAGGTGCTCACGGTCTAGATCGGAGATCTAGATCTCACGGCTCGGCCATCGGGGTGCTCTCTGGTTGTGCTCTCGTCGATCGGAGGGGCGGGTCAGGGGCGCGTCTTTTGACGCGGCCGGCGTGACTGCGTGCGGGACCGGAACGCTCGTCCGGCCTGCCAGCGACCGTGGACGCCGAGCTTGTCGAGAATGCGGTGGACGTGGTTTTTGACCGTGGAGATGGAGATGCCGAGCTGGTGCGATATCTGCTTGTTGGAGAGGCCATCGGCGATAAGCGCGACGATCTCCCGCTCTCTGTTCGTGAGGCTCTCGATCGCGTCGGCCGATCGCTGCGTCCCGGCGGCTCTCGGTACGGAGCTGAGGAGTTTCGCCGTCATCGCCGGGGAACAGAGGCATTCGCCCTTGAGGACTCCGCGGACGACGCCCAGAAGCTGCGCGACCGAGTCCGTACGTGTCACGAATCCGTCGATGCCCTCGAGGGCCCAGGTCATCAGGTCCGAGCTCGTTTCGCCGAGGCCGACGATGACGACGCTCGGGGTCGGATCGATCCCGTGCAGAAGCCGGATGATTGCGTGCGCATCCGCCATCTGCGGATCCAGAAGACATATTCGGGGCGCGTTGCTCACGAGCAACGCGCGGACATCCGAAACCGAAGCGGCAACACCGACCACATCGAACTCGCTGTCGGCCAACGCCAGTTGGAGTCCTTCGCCGAACAGTCGAACCGGGGTGGCGACGACGACGCCTATCCTCATCGCAGATTTTCTCCCGAGGTGAGTCGGACATGGCGTCCGCGAGGAGTCCCGCTCCTCGAGAGGACTAGACGTTCTCTGTCGTCTATCCGACTGATGACAACGTTCTTCGTGTGCTCCTCCTCGTAGTAGGATGTCGTCAATCGCGAAAACGTAACATGCTCTAGATGCCGCACAATAGCGACATAGTGCGTCACGCGTATTCATCTCAATCCATGGACCCTCTGCCGCTCGCTGCACGGCGGGGACGGCAAGGCCGGAAGGTCGGACGGCACATCATGTACGGAGCGGGACATCGCAGCCGCCCTACACGTACTTGGCCGGGGCAGGGGGTGCACGGA
>JAKSCH010000327.1 GCA_022360695.1 Gemmatimonadota bacterium | reverse complement strand
TTCTGCTCCATCGGGTAGTAGACGCTCTGCCAGGTCCGGGTCAACTCGTAGTAGCGGGTATTCGCTGCGACGCCGACCACGGTGGAAGAGATTCCATGAATCGCTACGGACTTGCCCAGTGGGTCCTCGCCCGGCCAGTACCGCTCCGCCATGGTCTCGTCGATGATCGCGACGGGACCGGCGGGTTCGCGCTCCGCGCTGGTGAACTCTCGTCCGAGGACGATCGGAACCCCGAGGGTCTCGAAGTAGCCCTCCGAGACGACGCCGTAGAGCACCGAGTCGCCGTTGTCGGGCGTAACGGCCTGACCCTCGGGCCAGATTCGACGTTCCCACGACCGATTGCCGAGCGGGAGAAGCAGCGTGACGGCCGCGTTCTCGGCGCCGGGAAGGGTCAATGCGCGTCGTTCGAGCTCTTCGTAGAAGCCGCGCCACGCCTCCGGAGTGTCATACCGCGCTCCGTCGATCGGCACGCGAGCGGTGAGAAGACCTTCGGTCACGAACCCCTTGTCGACCGTGCGCAGCTCGTGGAGGCTCCGAATCATCAGCCCCGCGCCCACGAGAAGGACCATGGCCAGCGCCACTTCCGCGACCACCAACGCGCCACGCAGCCTGCGGTTCCCGCGGGTCGACGTCCGCGACCCTTCCTTCAGGTCGTCGGACAGATTCGGACGGGAGGCTCGAAGCGCCGGGAAGATCCCGAACAGAAGACCGGACGACGCCGCGACCATGAACGTGAAGGCGAGCACCGTGGCGTCGAGGCCGATCCTGCCTCCCGCGGTCGCGACGGTCTCCGGGAGCATCGGGGCGAGCACGCGCAGCGCCACCGCCGCGACACCCACGCCGAGCGCACCGCCGACGAGCGACAGCGTAAGGCTCTCGATGAGGAGTCCGCGGACGATCGTCTTTCGACCGGCGCCGAGCGCCGTCCGAACGGCGACCTCCTGTCTGCGTCCCTCCCCTCGAGCGAGCGTCAGGTTCGCGACGTTCGCCGTCGCGATCAGAAGCACGAATCCCACGGCGCCGAACAGGATCCACAACGCGGCGCCCAGGTCGCCGGTCACCATCTGCTCGAGCGTTCGGATCTCGACGCTCGCGTTCTCGAGACCGACCTCCGTCGTCACCGCTTCGTTGATTCGCGCCAGATCCTCCTCGGCCGAGACGACCGTCGCGCCCGAGGCGAGCCGCGCGAAGATCCGGGTTCCGAACGAGCTCTCGCGATTCGTCCACGGGAGATCCGGAAGACTTCCCATCGCGACATAGGCCTGCGTGCCGGGCGACGGGAACGACCACCCGGGCGGCAGCACGCCCAGGACCGTATGCGGTCGGCCGTCGAGCTGGATCGACTCGCCGATCACCCGGGGATCCTCCCCGAAGCGGTCCGCCCAGAACCCGTGCGTCAAAACGACGGTCGGTGCGGCTCCGAGCTCGGTCTCTTCCGCGGAGAAGAGGCGGCCTCGGAGAGCGGACACGCCCAACGTGCCCCACAGGTCGCCGATCACCGCACGGACGTCGATGACGTCCGCGGGGCCTTCGTCCGTGAGCGTCATGCCCCAGCCCGCGGCCGCCGCGAACCGATCGAACTGACGACTCTCCGACCAGCTTTCGTAGTTGGGGATCGACGTCGAGATGTAGAACCCCTGTCGAGACACGACGTCGAGCGTGACGAGACGGTCCGACTGCTCGTACGGGAGCGGGTCGAGCAGCGAGCCCTTGATCACGGTGAAGATCGCGGTCACGCCGCCCATCGCGAGCGCGATCGTGAGCGCCGCCACGATCGAGAAGCCGGGTCGTCGGGCGAGCGAGCGGATGGCGATGCGAACGTCGTGCACGATTGCGGACATGCGAGTCGGCCTCTCGGGTTCTGCGTGGGCGCGCCCGGCGATCCGCTGTCGGGACGCTACCGGCGCGCGGGAACACCCGATTGAGACGCCTGCAAAGGCCCGAAGGTTGTTGTGGCTAAAGCTCGGTCTCGATGATCTCCGCGAGCTCGTGGGCGCGACGCCATCCGGCCTCCAACCCGACGGCGACCGGCGCCAGTCGCTGTCGTTCCGCTTGCTCGTTCACGCCGATCTCGAGCGCGATTCGCTCGATCCGCCCGATGCGCGAGAGCTGCTCGCGCCGGTCCGCGAGCGCACGCGTGAACTCGGCCGCCGAGCCGGCCCGATCGATCAGGGCCACCGCGCGTCGGACCTCGCGTTGCGTCGCCCCCGACACGTTGTGCCAGGCCAGCACCCTCCGCAGCACCCACTCCGAAGCGGGTGCCTCGAACCCATAGGTCCGTTCACCCGTCCATGGGTCGCAGCGCTGACACGGCATCCCGACCCGGGGGATGCCGTCTTCGCCGGGTTGTAGCACGAGGTCCGAAGACTTGAAGAAGAACAAGCGGATGAGGACGGAGTTGCAGCTCGGGCAGGGCGCGCGTCCGTACCAGGCGGTGCCACCGAAACGTCGCCAACGCAGCACCTCGACCCGACGGTCCCCGTCGCCGCGGAAGTCCCCCGTCACGCCCTCGAAGCCCAACGTCCGCCCCAGGGTCGACACGGCCGTGTACGTGGCCGCGCCCACGCCCGTCAGCGGCCGACCGAGTCGATCGCGCCGGCGGCGGAGCTGTCTTCCGTAGCGCCACCACGCCTCCTCACGACGTGGCGGCGCGCCGACGCGCACCAGCTGTCGTCCGTCGACCTCGAGGAGCGAGACTCGCTCCGTCTCGAACAACACCCGAGCACGGTCGCGAGCCAGCCGCTCGAGCGTATCGAGCGACGCGAGCCGATCGTCGGTCCACCACAGGCTCCAACCGTGGCACCGATCGCAGACCGTCCAGATCCGCTCGCGTTCCGGATCGAACGCGATCCGGACGCCAACGCGCAGGTCGAGCGGTCCGCGACGACCGGCCAGCGGTCGGTCACAGTACAGACAGTGGCGGTCCATGCCCGAAACGTGGGGTTCGGGACGGGTCGAACGCCAGCTTCACGTCGTGCTCGGGTCGCTTGACCTTGCCTGTCTAGGGGAGGTGTCCCATCCTTAGCCTAGATGATCTAGGTCAACTTCGGAGGCTCACGGCATGACGCGACCGATCGACATCCTCCCGGGCACGCTCGAGCTCCTCGTGATGAAGGCGCTCGTCGGCGTCGAGTCGATGCACGGGTTCGACATCCTCCGGTGGCTTCAGGCCGTCACCGACGAGGAGCTGGTGGTCGAAGAGGGAAGCCTCTATCCCGCGCTCCACCGGATGGAGCGACGCGGTTGGCTGAAGCCCGAGTGGGGGGTCTCGGACCGCGGGCGGCGCGCCAAGTACTACGCCATCACGTCGCAGGGTCGGAAGGAGCTCGAGCGACAGGAGCGCGGCTGGCTCCGGTACGTCGCGCTCGTGGAGAAGGTCTTCGTCGCGGGAGCCCGGGTGTGAGCTCCGGACCCGCCTCGCGTCTGTTTCGGGTGTTCGATCGACCGCGTTCCGCCGCTCGAGCGGTTCACGACGAGATCGAGCACCACCTCGCGACGCGGGCGGAGATGCTCATGGAGACCGAGGGGCTGTCTCGGGAGGCCGCGTTCGCGGAGGCCCGTCGTCGCTTCGGCGACATCGAGGCCATCCGCAGACAGATGGAGGGGGGCGAGCGACAGATGCGAAAGCAGATCGACAGGACGGTCATGGTGCGGCAGACGACCGACGACGTGAAGTTCGCGCTGCGAAGCCTGCGAAAGAGCCCCGGTCTCGCGCTCGTGGTCATCCTGACATTGACGATCGGGATCGGGCTCAACACGGCGATCTTCAGCATCGTCAAGGGCGTCTTGCTGGACCCCCTGCCGTACGCGAACGCGGATCGACTCGTATGGGCCGTCGGATCGTTCAGCGGCTCGTCGCAAGCCGCCGTGTCTCCCGCCGATTACCTGGACTATCGGTCGATGTCGACTTCGTTCGAGTATCTCGGGGGTCAACGTGGGATCGGCAGCTACACGCTGACCGGCGGAGACACCCCGGAGATCCTCCGTGGCCACGAGGTGACCGCGGAGTTCTTCGAGGCGCTCGGCGCGACGCCCATCCTCGGCCGCGGGTTCTCGCGGTACGACGAGGAAACGGTGAGTCGGATCGTCGTCCTCGGTCACACCTTCTGGCAGACGCGCTTCGGCGGTCGCGCCGACGCGCTCGGTCAGACGCTCATGCTCGATGGCGAGCCGTACGAAGTGGTCGGCGTCATGCCCGCCGGGTTTCAGCTCTTCTCGGAGCCGGACTTCTTCCTGCCGATCCCGCTCCACGTCGGGGACAACCTCATCCGGAGGTTCCACAATCTCCGGCTGGTCGGCCTGCTCGAGCCGGGCGTATCGATCGAGGCC
>JAKSCH010000289.1 GCA_022360695.1 Gemmatimonadota bacterium | reverse complement strand
GCGCTTCCTCGACCGAGATCTTCTGACTCGGGCCCCACTCGCGGCCCTGCATGTCGGTGCGCGTGACCATGCTCTGGATCCCCATCAGCGCCTCGAACGGCCCCGGGGGGTAGTCCGACGCCCCCGCCACCGGGATGTCGTAATCCAGGAACCGACGGTGCGCGAACATCCACTCCATCTTCTCGGGGCCGTACTCGCCCCACTTGTTCCCGTGATAGTGCACGTAGGTGTAGAACGGCGTAGGGATCGCGCCGACGGCCTTGATCCGCGCGAGCAGGTCGTCGTTCACGAGCGAGCAGTGCTCGAGCCGGAACCGCGGGTCGGCCTGCGGCATCTCGCGCTGCGCGCGCTCGAACGCGTTGAGGCACATGTCGATCGCCAGGTCGCCGTTGGCGTGGATCCCGATCTGGAACCCGTGCTCGACCGCGTCGTCCACCGCGGCGTGGATCTCCTCCTGGCTCATCGTCAGGATGCCGAAGTCGTCCGGTCGCCCGACGTACGGCGTGGACATCGCCATCGTACGCTCCGACGCGGAGCCATCCGCGCCGTACTTCACGCCGCCGATCTTGATCTGCTCGTCACCGAAGCCTGTGCGCACGCCCGCGGTCTTGAGCCCGTCGAAGAACCCCGGGGCGCCGAGGCCGGAGATGCCGCCCGACGGGAACAGGTACACGCGGAAGTAGAGCTCATCGGCGTCCCTGGCGTCCTGGTACGCCACGAGGTTCGAGGTGCCGCCCCCGGTCTCGTGCACCGAGGTCAGACCGGCCGCCGCCATCAGCTCGCCGATCAAGCGCACGCTTTCCGCGCGCTCGCCCCGCGTGGTGCTCGACGGGATGAGGCGTTCGAGCGGCTCTCGCGCGTACTCCGCCACGCGCCCGGTGAGCTCGCCGTTCTCGCGGTAGTACGCGCCGCCCTCCGGATCGGGCGTGTCGACCGTGATCCCGGCGGCCTCGAAGGCCTTCGAGTTGTACACGCCGGTGTGACCCCCGCGGTGCGTGACCGACACCGGGTGGCTCGGCACCGCCTCATCGATGTCGGTGCGGGTCAGCGGGCGTCCTTCCTCGAGCTTGGTGTCGTCGTAGAGGAAGCCCTTGATCCACTGCCCGGGGGGCGTGTTCTGGGCGCGCTCGGCGAGCGCGCTCTTGATCCCCTCGATCGAGCGGACGTCGAGGTTCACCTCCTTCAGGTGACGCGTGCCCGAATAGAAGGGGTGGTTGTGCGCGTCGATGAAGCCGGGTACCACCGTCCGCCCCGTCGCCTCGATCACCTCCGTCTGAGGCCCGATGAGATTCGAGACATCGTCGCTCGATCCTACGGCGACGAATCGACCATCCCTGACCGCGAGCCCTTCCGCCCGGGGCGCGGCCGGATCGACGGTGTAGACCGTTCCGCCTCGGAGCACGAGATCGGCCGGCGCGGCGCCCCCGGAGCCGCCTCCTCGCGCGGCCTGCTCGCACCCCGCGAGCGCCGCACCGCCCGCCGCCATACCGGAGAGCGCAACGAAGTCACGACGGCTGAACTCGCTCACATCGATCTCCTATCGTATCGGTGCTACAGCGCTCGAAGGCGCTGACGCCATCGACCGCGTCTCGACACCTGACGGTAGGATGATTCGACCGGCCTCGAAACCGTTTGCATCGGCCACGTCGCGCGCTTGCGATCCGATCTCGTCGACCGTCACCGGGCTTCAAGAGGTCCGCCACGAGAAGTCGAGATCGAGTCGGAAGCGCCGTTGGACGTCGAGCTCCCCGGGGCGGCGGCTCCACAGCGTCCAACCGCGCGCGCTGAAGAAGGACGTGAACCGCCAGGCGACCCCGATGATGTGGCCCTCGAAATCGACGGCATCGAGAAAGTCGTCCTGCACCAAGCTCGAGTACGCGGCCTCTCGCCCGACGTCCTGGTAGCGGTACTCGATCCGCCCGGTGCCCGCGCCTTCCAGCGCGCCCAACGCGGCGGAGACGGCGAAGGCATCCCGATCGACCTCGGGCTCGGCCCCCGCGTTCACGAAGTACTCCGCGCCGAGCGAGATGGGCGCGGCGAGACCTCGATACGTCAGCGAGCCGTGCGTCTGCCAGATCCGGAAGTCCGAGGCGAACCCGGTCACTTGTCCCGACGCGTCCCGCACGAGCTCGTTGCCACGGTTGCGATCGGCCAGGGCGACCGCCGCGGAGCCCTCGACGGCCCCGTAAAGGTACCCGCCGACCGCCGCCCCGAGCTCGAGATCCTCCGCGGGCGCGAGTCTCGTCGACGCCTGGACGACGCCGAGGTTCACGTCGGATTCGCTCCCCTGCGACAACAGCGAGAAGCCACCGACCGCGAGCCGCAGCTCCGGAACCGGCTCGTATGCGACGGCGACGCCCTCCGGATGGACGTCGGCGTCCCACATCAGCTCGCCGTACTGCGACGGCTGAGCGAGCGGATTGGGGAATTTGCCCGCCCACACGGTCAGCGGACGCTCGCCTTCGATCGCCGGCATCCACCGCACGAACAGGCGATCGAAGGCGAAACGCGCCCGGCTGAAGCCGTCGCCGAGATCCACGTAGGGCGAGTTCGGAACGTCCGGATCGGGCTCGGTCGATAGCCGTGCGCCGACGATGAGTCCCTCGATGAGCCGCACGTCCGCGCCGAGACGCAGTCGCATGCGGATGCGCTCGCGATTCGGAGCCGACCTCCGCTCGCGGTCCATGGCGCCGCGGAGGCGATAGTCACCGTAGACGGTCCAGGAAGGCGCGTCGTCGCGCGTCTGCGCTCCGACGCCGGAGACCGCGAGCCCCCCGCACAGAACGCCGAGCAGTGCGGCGCGAGGATTCATGACGCGGGCTCGGCGGGCTCGGCTTCGATCCGCGCTTCCATCGTGCTCATGCGATTCATGAGATCCCCGTAGAGACGCGTATTGATCGTCTCGTCCATCTCCTCGATGCGCGAGTACACGTCCCCGAGGGCCTGCTGGCGGAGCTGATTCCGGTACACGTAGATGCCGAACGTGGCGACGATGAGGATCATGAACGTGGCGTGCTCCCACAGCTCGGTCCGATCGCCGAAGAGGATGTCGCCGGTGGAGAACACGAAGAACACGAGTATGCTCCCCATGAACGCGAAGCGGTGGACGGCGTGCGAAGCTTCGCCCCGGCCCCAGATCGCCTTGACGAGCATGTAGGCGAACAGCGCTCCCAACACGATCTCGAAGATGCCGGTCCCGTACAGCACGGGCGGCGCGATGATCTCGACGATGTTGTCCGGGAACAGCTTTGCGAAGTACGAGGAGATCTGATCGTGTCTGGACGCGCCGAACCAGCCGCAGTCGGTCACCCGACCGGAGCCGGCGATCGAGCCGGCGGAGCTGACGAAGAAGCACTCCTCGCGCGGTGGCCACAGGCCATCCATGAACTTGTCGAGCCCGTTCAGGCCCCAGTACATGGCCCAGAAAGCGTACACGACGTGCACGGGCTGGAAGTAGAAATCGAGCGTCTTCCCGATACGGCTCATCGGACCTCCGTTACGTTCCGGGTGATCGCACGGCCGGTCTCGGCACGTGACTCGTCAGGGCGGGGGAGAAGCGCGCCGCTCGGGACGCGCAGACCCGATCTGCGCCGGGTCGGCGGCTGCGACTCATCGGTATCGGTCCGCGTCGGCCGGTCGATCGAGCGCCTCGTAGAGTAGCGTGAGGCTCCGTCGCGCCTCGGCGAGCTGATCCGCCATGTCGTTGCGCTCGGCGCCCTCGAGGCTCGCCAGGCCATCGAGCAGCAACGGCTCGGCCTCGGACAGGCGCCCTTGCCGGCGCAACGTCTCGCCGAGCAGAACGCGAGCGTGTGCCGTGAGCCCGTGTCCGGGCGGGAGCAGCCGCTCGTAGATCCCGAGTGCCTGCCACAAGGAGGCTTCGGATTCGGCCAGGCGATCGGTGGCGAGCCGAACCTTGCCCAGCGACGTGAGCGAGACCGACGTATAGACGTGCCCCTCCGGGTACGTCTCCCGGAAGATGTCGATGGCCTCGAGCAACGAAGTTTCCGCCTCGGCGTACCGACCCTGCGCGAACAGCACCTGCGAGCCCAACGCGTGGAGACCCAGCCCTACCTCGGGGTGTCGGTCGCCGTAGACCTCGCGCCGCAGGACGATGCTCCGTCGAAAGGCGGAGTCCGCCGCGGCGATGTCGCCGTTCGCGAACGACGCGTATCCGAGGTTGTTGAGCACGTACGTCAGCGGCTGCTCGCTTCCGTCGTGTCTCGAGAAGATCTCCGCGGCCTGAGCCAGGTAGTCGACCGCGATCTCCCGTTGACCGAGCTGGAGGTGCGCGGAGGCCATGCTCGTGAGGACCTGTCCGACCTCGGGATCGTCGTCCCCGTAGCGAGCTCGGTGAAGCGTCAGCGTCTCCTGGTACAACGCGAGCGCTTCGGCGCTCTCTCCCTGCTCCGTGAGCAACGCGGCGAGGTCGTTGAGCGACTCCTCGAGGCCCCAATGATCCGGCGCTCGGGTGCGGTACATCTCGATCGCGCGCCCGTAGCTCGCCCGCGCCGAGTCGTAGATCGCCCGCGAGTGCTGGAGCCGCCCGACGTCTCCGATCGCCTGCGCGAGTCGCGCCGGCTCGGTCTCGGGAAGCTCTCGTAGCACGGTGAGCGAGCGCTCGAGCTGCGCCTGACTCTCGTCGAACAGCCCGAGGCCCGCGTACGTATACCCGATCGTCGAGCGGATCGCGGCCTCGACATCGGGTTGGTCGCGGAACTCTTCACCGATGCTCTCGCTCGCCTCACGCATGACTTCGAGCACGGTCACGGCGCGCCCGTCACGATCCGGCCGGGCCGCGCCGAGGACGCCTTGAAGAAAGCCGACGACCTGTTCCGACTTCGTCGCCTCGGCGGTGGCGCGATCTCGCTCATCGGTGATGCGCGCGGTGTAGAAGCCGATCAGCGAGGCGACGAGCGCGATCACGCCGGCGGCGGTGGCCACCCCCAAGCGGTGCCGCGCCATGAACTTGCCCGCGCGGTACCGCAGCGAGTCTCCCTTCGCGCCGACCGGTCGCCCATCCAGGAAGCGCACGAGATCATCCTGGAACGACGCCACGGTCGGATAGCGGCGCGAAGGCTCTTTGCGAAGCGCCTTGAGGATGATGGTGTCCAGGTCTCCCCGGATCTGACGCCACAACCGGTGCGGGTCGGTGTTCCTCAATCGGCCCACACCATCGGTGGAGGAGCCGCCCTCGACCTCGGTCAGAGCCGTGCTCGGCCGCTGCGGCGTCTTCTCGCGGACGATGCGCCCGATCTCCGCGATCGACCTCACCCCGAACCGGAACGGTCGCTGTCCGGTGATGAGCTCGTACAGCACGATGCCCAGCGCGTATACGTCGCTCGCCGTGGTGACCGCCGAACCGTCGATCTGTTCGGGGCTGGCATACTCGGGGGTCACCATGAGGAACCCCGTTCGCGTGAGGGGCTCCGCCGGGTCGTCTCCTTCGTCGGCCATGAGCTTGGCGATCCCGAAATCGAGGAGCTTCACGTCGCCGTCGTCCGTGACGAGGATGTTCCCCGGCTTCAAGTCCCGGTGGATGATCGCCTGCTGGTGCGCGTGCTGGACGGCCTCGCAGACGGCGAGGAAGAGCTTCACGCGCTCGCGAATCGTGCTCCGACGCGCGTCGCAGTACCGATTGATGGAACGCCCCTGCACGTACTCCATCACGAGGTACGGAACGCCGCTTTCCGAGACGCCCCCGTCGAGGAGGGCGGCGATGTTCGGGTGCTCGAGGCGCGCCAACATCCGCCGCTCCGCGCGAAACCGCTCCAGCGCGATGTCGGAGCCGACATCGTGGCGGACGAACTTGATCGCCACCTGCTTTTCGAACATCCCATCCGCGCGCTCGGCCAAGAACACGCGACCCATCCCGCCGGCACCGAGCTCACGGATCAACCGGTACGGGCCGAATCGCTCGCCTTCGGCGACCGTCGGCAGGGGCGGGAGCTCGACGGCGACGCTGACCGGAGCGCCGACGATGGGGTCCGTCGTGTTTTCGTTCGTGGCCATGCAGACTCGCGTCACGCACCGATGGAAACCGTCGATCCGATCGCAACGCGCGGTTCGGCCTCGGAGTGGACCACTTCAACGAATCTTGCCGCGTTACCAGCGGTTGCCGAGCATTGGTGCATCGGTTGTCTCCGCCGGAGCAGAGTCGATGGTGGACGCGAACACAGACGTAACCGGACTGCTCGAGCGCATGCAGGGTGGGGACGAGCGAGCCTCCGGCCAGCTCGTTCCGTTCGTGTACGACGAGCTGCGCCGTCTCGCCGGACACTACATGCGCGGGGAGCGCGATGATCACACGCTCCAGCCGACCGCGCTCGTGCACGAGGCCTATCTCAAGCTCACCGACCAACGGAGCGTACAGTGGGCGGGGCGCACACACTTCGTAGCGGTGGCCGCCACCGCGATGCGAAGGATCCTCCTGGACCACGCACGGCGACACCGCGCCGAGAAGCGGGGCGGAGGCAGGAAAGCCACGCTCGTCGACAAGCTCGCGATCGCGAAGGAGCGAGAGATCGACCTGATCGCGCTCGATCAGGCGCTCGTCCGACTCGCGGTCATCGACGAGCGCAAGGCTCGACTGGTCGAGTTGCGCTTCTTCGGCGGTCTCAACATCGAGGAGACGGCGGCCGCACTCGACGTCTCGCCTACCACCGTAAAGCGCGACTGGCGATTCGCGCGCGCGTGGCTGCAACGCGAGCTCGATGGAGCCGCCGGTGAGTGAGTCGACTCCGACGAGCGCCACTGGAGGCGACGCCGACGGGGAGCGCTGGCGACAGTTACAAGCGCTCTTCGATGCCGCGGCCGATCTCGACCCCGAAGCGCGACCGGAGTTTCTCGCGTCGATCGAGGACGCCGCGCTGCGTGAACAAGTGCTGAGCTTGCTCGAGGCGCTCGATCGCGAGGGAGGAGAGCTCGAGGTGCCGGCCGTGGAGCGCGTCGATCCGAGCACCGCGACGACGCTGTCGGAGAACCTGGCGGGCAGCAGGATCGGCTCGTACCGGCTCTTGCGGCTGGTGGGCAGCGGCGGCATGGGCGTGGTGTACGAAGCGCAGCGCGCCGACGAGCAATATCGACAGCGGGTCGCCATCAAGTTGCTGCGCCAGGGCGTCGACTCCCGGCTGACCAACGAGCGCTTCCGGCGCGAGCGTCAGATCCTGGCCGCGCTCGACCACCCGGGAATCGCGCGCTTGCTCGACGGTGGGGCCACGGAGGATGGCCGGCCCTACTACGTCATGGAGTTCATCGACGGCGTACCCATCACCGAGTATTGCGCACGCGCCCGGCTCGGATTGCGGGACCGGTTGCGGCTGTTCCGCGAGGTGTGCGCGGCCGTGCACTTCGCCCACAAGAACATGGTGGTCCACCGCGACCTGAAGCCGGGGAACGTGCTGGTGGCGGGGGACGGCCGCGTCAAGCTCCTCGACTTCGGGATCGCCAAGCTGCTCTCCGCCGGAGGGCGTAGCGAGCAGACGCTCACGCTCTACGGCGGGCGCATGCTCACGCCCGCGTACGCGAGCCCCGAGCAGGTGCAGGGAGAGCCGGTCACGACCGCCTCGGACGTCTATTCGCTCGGCGTCCTGCTGTACGAGCTGCTGACCGGTCGCAAGCCCTTCGCGTCCGACACGGCCTCCACGGAGGACCTGATGGCCGATGTGCTCGCGACCGAGCCGACGCGCCCCAGCGACGCGGTTTCCGAAGAGACCATACCCCAGCTCGGTCGAGCGGACTGGCGCGCCATCCGGCGAAGACTCGAAGGGGAGCTCGACAACATCGTGCTGATGGCGCTCCGCAAGGAGCCGAATCAGCGTTACCCGTCCGTCTCGCAGCTGTCCGACGACGTGCGCCGCTATCTCGATCGGCTTCCCGTGCTCGCGCAGGGCGACGCGGCCGGGTACCGCGCCCGCAAGTTCGTGGCGCGCCATCGAGTCGGGGCACTGGCGGTCGGCCTCGTGCTCGTGTTGCTCGTCGGGGGGTTCAGCGCGACGCTCGTGCAGGCGCGCAGGGCGGAGCGCGCCCGCGATCTGGCCGAGGCCCGGTTCGACGATACGAGGACGCTCGCGAACGCGTTGCTCTTCGAGCTGCACGACGTGGTCGCCGACCTGCCGGGGTCGACTCTGGCCCGCGAGATGTTGGTGTCGAAGGGGCTCGAGTACCTCGACGCGCTGGCGGCCGAGACCGATGACGATCCGGCCCTGCAAGCGGAGCTGGCCGAGGCGTACTTCCGTCTGGGGATGGTGTTGGGCACGCCGTCGGGCGCGAGCCTCGGACAGGTATCGCAGGCCGAAGTCAGCTTCGGCAGATCGCTGGACATCGCCCAGAGACTCGTGGATCAGGGCCACACGGAGGGTGGAGCGCATCGGTCGCTGGCGCTGGCTCACGAGAAGCTCGGCGACGTGCTGGCGTTCCGCGGAGCGCTGGACGAGGGCATCGACCATGCTCGTCGGGCGTTGGGCTTGTGGAGCTTGTTCGCGCAGTCCAGCCCCGAGGACGAACGAGCCCGGCTGTCGGCCGTCATCAGCCACGTGAAGCTCGGCGACCTGCTCGGGAATCCCACGTTCGTCAACGCCGGGGACGAGGCGGGCGCCATCGGCGAGTACCAGTACGCGCTCAACTTGTTGAGCTCCGCCCCGCTCGCCGAGAGCGACGACGCAGGCGTGCTCCGATATCGAGGGCTGGTCCACGAGCGCCTGGGTGGGATGATGCGTGGACAGGAGCGGTTCGAGGAGGCCCTCGTCTCGCTCGAGCGGTCTCTCGCCACGCGGATCGAGCTCGCCGCGGATGAAGGCACGGAGCTGCTCCGTGACGTGGCGGTCACCTACCATCAGATCTGCGGAACCCATCTCTCGCTGGGCGACCTACCCAGCGCGTCTCAGAATTGCAGCGCCATGCTCGGGCTCTACCAACGGCTCTTCGACCGCGACCCCGCGAACGCTCAAGCGGGTCGCGACCTGGCCCTCGGTCACGAGATGGTCGCCCGCCTTCACCGTGCGGCGGGTCGCGTCCAGGTGGCCGGCGCCTCTCTGCGCGAGGCGATCGCCGTCCGCGACGCGCTCCGGACGCGGGCACCGGACGATCTCGTCAACCGTCGAGACCGGGCACGGGCGCTGATCCGTCTTTGCGAGCTCGTCGATGACTCCGCCGCCTGTCGGCTCGGTCTCGACGAGCTCGAGGCGCTGATGGAGTCCGGCGTCACGACCGAGCAGGACGAAGAGCTCAAGAGCGTCGCCAGCGCGCGTCTCTGATGGTCCGAACCGAGGCCCGGCTGCGCGTTTCCGGCGGATCACCGATCCAATCGGCCTCTTCAAGCTCCGGAGACGGACGTGATCGGCAAGCGCATCGGACGATACGTGATCGAGGGCGAGCTCGGTCGCGGCGGCATGGGAGTCGTCTATCGGGCGACCCAGGTGTCGCTCAACCGCGCCGTCGCGGTGAAGATGCTACCCGATCATCTCGCTTCTTCCTCCGATTATCTGAATCGGTTTCGGCGAGAGGCGGAGACGCTCGCCAAGCTCCAACACCCGAGCATCGTCCACATCTACGACGTCGAGGAGGCCGACGGATCACACTTCATCGTCATGGAGTACGTCGACGGTCCTTCGCTCAGCGATCTCCTTCGCGCCGAAGGCCGACTCTCACCGGCGAAGGCTCGTGATGTCGCGCACGCCCTCGCGGACGGGCTGACGGCGGCGCACCGCAAAGGGATCGTCCACCGCGACATCAAGCCCGACAACATCCTGTTCACGAGCGAAGGTCGGCCGAAGCTCACGGACTTCGGGGTGGCGCACATGCGCGACTCGAACGTCCGGACACAAACCGGGGTCATGCTGGGCACGCCGTACTACATGTCGCCCGAGCAAGCCGGCGGAAAGCCGGTCACGGCCGCGAGCGACGTGTACTCGCTCGGCGTCGTGCTGTTCGAGATGGTGAGCGGTCGGGTGCCCTTCGACGCCGACACCCCCGTCGCGGTCGCGCTCAAGCACATTAAAGAGCCGCCGCCTCGCTTGTCCGATCTCGCGCCGGATACGCCTCCCGGGTTCGCGCAGGTCGTCGCGCGAGCGCTGGCGAAGGAGCCGGGCGGCCGCTTCCGGAGCATGAGCGAGCTCAGCCGGTCGCTCGTCGCCCTGGACCTCCCGACCCACGCGGCGTCGGCTTCGCTCGCGCCCGTACCGGACGAGCGGTGCCGTGGTTGTGGCGCCGGGCTCAGACCCGAGTTCATGACCTGTCCGCAATGCGGACTCGCCGTCCGTGACGCCTGCTCATCGTGCGGGCAGCTCTACCCGACCGGAAGGGACCGGTGCCCGACGTGCGGCTTCGAAACCGACACCGGCCGCCGCGCGCCGAATCCGACCGAGGGGACGAGCCGAGCCGGGGGGAGCGATCGGAGCGGTGCCGAGGAGGCGTTACGGAAATTGGCGGGCGTGCCGGCGTGGCTCGCCGCTCGCGCGAGACGCTGGACGAAGGGCGAGCCGCCGATCCGTGCGTGGCTCGAGCGTCCGATCGCGGGGCTTCCGGCCCCTATGGTCGCCGGCATCGGCCTCGTGGGCGTCGCGCTCGTCCTCGCCGTCTTCCAGCTGGTGTCCGGCGAGCGCAGCGGCGCGACCCGGCAGACCGACATCCGCGACGTGAGCTCGCTGGCCTCGGGCTCGTCCTCGCCACGAGGATCGGGGACGGACAACTCGGACCGGAGCCGAGTCGGCTCGGCGGTATCGGTGACCCCTCGCGCCGGGACGCGGGCCCCCGCGCCCACGGTCGATCCTCCCGACGCCGCTCCCGGCCCGGCGCAACCGGCTCGCGATTCGGTGCCGCAGTCTCGCACGCCGCCGTCGACCGCCGATGAGGCGTCCCCACCCACCCCGTCGGTCGTCGATGGAGGAAGCGGAAGCGCGGGACCGCTCGGAGAGCCCGGGGCGGGGGCCGCATTCGACGAGCCCGCGGCGCGGGCCGCGATCCTCTCCATCGTGCACCGCCAACAGCGGGCGACGGAGACCGGAGACGTCGAGCTGTTCCTGCGCGACCTGTCTCCCGAGCTCAGAGACGACCAGCGCGAAGCCTTCGAGGAGATGCGCGACGTCGCCGACGCCGTTCGAAGCTCGGTGCGCGACGTGAAGATCGAGTTCGAGGACGCGACCCGCGCGATCGTCGAGATGCGGATCAAGCTGGACGTGCGCCTTCCGGGCGAAGACGACTGGACCACCGCGTTCGACGATGACGTCACGTGGGACGTGTCGCGGTCCACCGACGGATGGTTGATCACCGATGCCGGCTGAATCGCGGGGCGGTGCGGCGTGGCGGTTCGCGGTCGGTTTTCTGAGCGACGTGGGGCTGCACCGCGAGCGAAACGAGGACGCGTTCCACGTCTTCTTGCCGTACGCCGGCGAGGCGCCGGATCTACCGGTCGACGCGGTCTTCGCGGTGGCCGATGGCATGGGCGGGCACGAAGACGGCGATGTCGCGGGGCGGTTCGTGGCGGACGCCGTCGAGCGCGAGCTGGCGGTCTCCGATGCTCCCGATCCCGGTGACCTGAGGCAGTGGCTACGGGGCTTCACCGAGCGACTCAATCGGGCGTTGTACGATGTCGGCGTCGAGCGCTCGAATCGAGGGATGGGGAGCACGCTCACCATGGTCGTCCTCCGCGGCGGGCATCTCTACCTCGGTCACGTGGGCGACTCGCGATGCTATCGACTGACCGGCGCTCGTCTCGAGCAGATGACGCAGGACCACTCCTGGGTCGCCGAGCAGGTGCGCGCCGGGCTGCTGTCCGCCGATGAGGCGGAGCAGCATCCCGATCGCAATCTCCTCACCCAGTGCCTCGGCGTCGGCAAGGACCTCGAGACCTACGTCGCCGACGAGCCCCTCCGCGAGGGCGGTCGCTATCTGTTGTGCAGCGACGGTCTGCATGGTCTCGTCTCCGACGGGGCGATCGAGCGGGTGCTCTTGAAAGAGTCCGATCCGCAGGCGGCCGCTACCAAGCTGGTGGGGCTGGCCCTCGAGGCAGGGGGACACGACAACGTCACGGTGCTCGTGTTCGACGCCTCGACGAACGATGCGCTGAGCGAGACGCTGCCGGGCTCGGCGGCGTCGGCCGACGAGGTCACGGTTGCGGCGTCGCTCGCGTCGGAGGCTTCGTCCCGGAGCGTCGGTCGTCCGATCGGCGGTCGTCGAACCGGCGTCCGCAGACGCGTAGCCCGTGGATCCGCGGGCGCCATGCTGGTGGGCGCGGGACTCCTCATCTCGGCCGGCATCGGCGGCTGGAAACGGCTTCGGAGCGATCCCGCCGCGGTGCCCCACGCCACCGAGGTTCGGAGCACCGCGGTCTCCGACGAGGACTCCGACGGCATGGTCGACACGGATCGCCTCGATGCGGGCGCGCGCCTACCGGCCGAAGCGGCCCCGTCTCCCGACGATTCCGTGCCCTCCCCGTCCGCGCCACACGTGGTCCCGAGATGACCCGATTCGCCGCGCGAGCGCGCGTTACCGGCGGAAACAGGGAGCGAGGCACACGCCGCCCCGTCGGATCCCGGCGAGAAAGGTCACCGATGAGCGAACAGGCGAAGACCAGGAAGCTCTGCCCGAACGGGCATCTGATGGATCCGGCGTGGGACGTATGTCCCTATTGCCCGGGCGATCGACGACCCGACAGCGATCTCGCGAAGACGGTCGTCGCCGCGACCACCGAGGAGGAGACGGCAATGAGT
>JAKSCH010000223.1 GCA_022360695.1 Gemmatimonadota bacterium | reverse complement strand
GCCTCTCGTTTCTCGCCCAGCCCGTGGTCGTTCGCCACGTCTTGCGCTTGCGGGTTTCCAATATGGTTTAACAGTATTGTCAAACTAGTTTCGAGCCCGGAGACGTGCAAGGTTCGAACCGGTCTGCCGACCCGGCACCCGATGACGACGTCCTCCGAGCCAGGAAGGAGCCCGCCGCTGCCAGCCGAGATCCGACTCCCGATCATCCTCGCGTCCGGGTCGCCCCGTCGCGTGTCCGTCCTTCGACAGCTCGGGATCGCGTTCGAGGCGGTCACGCCGGATATCGACGAGACGCCCCGACCGGGTGAGGGCCCCGCCGAGCTCGCCGAGCGGCTGGCGAGGGGCAAGGCGACCCGGGGACGCCGACCGGGACGACTCGCGTTCGGCTTCGACACGCTCGTCGCCCACCGCGGCGACATCCTCGGGAAGCCCGACTCCGTCGAGGACGCGGTCGCCATGGCCCGACGACTTTCCGGGGATACCCACGATGTGTACAGCGGCGTCGCGGCGGCGACGGAGGATCGCGTCGAGAGCCTCACCGAGCGCACGCGGGTACGGTTCCGGGCGCTCGGGCCGGGGGAAGCCGAAGTCTACGCCTCGACCGGGGAGCCGCTCGACAAGGCGGGGGCGTACGGGATCCAAGGAGCCGGCGCGTCGTTGGTGAGCGGGATCGAAGGAGATTTCTTCAACGTCATGGGCTTCCCGATCCAACGTTTTCTCGATCTGCTGGACTCGTTCGGTCTGCGGTACGACTTTCGAGGGATCACCCCCGCTATGGAGGATGCATGAACCGCCCCCGCCGACTTCGAGCGCTCGCACTGGGAACGCTCGTCGCCCTCGCGCCCGCGACCGGCTTGGCGGCGCAAAGCGCCGCGCAGGTCGCTCGATCGGAGCACGGCGTCGTGGTCGCGGCGCAGCCCCTCGCCGCCGCCGCCGGCGCGCGGATGCTCGAACTGGGCGGCAACGCGGCGGATGCCGCGGTCGCGGCCGCGTTCGCGATCTCGGTCGTCGAGCCGAGCATGAACAGCATCGGCGGACGCAACCAGATCCTGATCCGCACGCCGAGCGGCGAGATCGTTGGCATCGACGGGACGACGACGGTCCCGCTCGGATACGATCCGGCGACGGCGCCCCAGGCGTCCTTCGGGTACGCGACCGTGGGCGTCCCCGGGACGGTGGGCGGCTTGATGCGGCTGCACTCGGAGCACGGATCGCTCCCCCTGTCCACTGTGATGGCGCCGGCGATCGACTACGCGGAGCACGGCTTCCGCATCCTCCCGGGCGAGGCGCGACGCCAGGCGGGGCCCCGGGCCCAGCTCCTCGAATCGGCGGGGGCCAGCCGGTACTACCTGAAAGCGGACGGCTCTTCGTATCGACCCGGTGACCGCTTGGTCCAGACCGACATGGCCTGGACGCTCAAGCGGATCGCCGAGGGCGGACGCGACGCGTTCTACGAGGGCGCGATCGCGGAGAAGATCGCCGCCGACATGACGGCGAACGACGGCTTCCTCACCATGGAAGCGCTCGCCGCGTACGAAGCCGAAGACGCGCGCATCGTGCGGGGGACCTACCGGGGCTACGAGATCGTGGGATCCGGGATCCCCGCCTCGGGGGCGATCTCGATCCTGGCGCTCCAGATCGCCGAGCAGTTCGACCCCACCACGATGAACGAAGAGGCATGGGCATCCGTGATCGCTCAGTCGATCGCGCTCGCGCTCGGCGAGTATCGTCGGCCCGACTCGGATTCGTCCGCGGTTCGGGTGACGTCGAAGGAATGGGCTCGCCAACTGGCCGAGCGCGTTCGCGTCCCCGAGACGGCGGCGGGCGGCGCCGGCTCGGGGAACGTGCGCGGCGGCTCCGCCGAGCCTGGCGGTCGCCTCGGTCCGGCGAGTGCCAGAGGCGCCGCGGCGGGTATCGAGCTCCCCCCCGAGAACGGGCACACGACGCACCTTTCGGCGGCGGATGGAAACGGCATGGCCGTGGCGCTCACCCAGACCATCGGGCCCTCGATGGGCTCGAAGGTCGCATCGCCGGGGCTCGGGTTCCTCTACGCCTCGACGCTCGGCGGGTATCTCGGCGTGAGCGAGCCGGGCGAGCGCGCCCGATCGGGCATCGCGCCGCTCATGGTGCTCAAGGATGGCGAGCCGTTCCTGGTCCTGGGAGCGGCCGGCGGGATTCGGATCATCTCCGCCGGGGTACAGGCGATCACGCGGGTCATCGACGACGGGTTGTCGTTGCCCGACGCGCTCGCGGCGCCGCGGGTTCACCCGAACATCGACTTCGACTCCGGCTTCATGGGGGAGCTGTCGGTCGAGGCGGATCCGGACGACGGCTGGTCCGAGGCGTCGCAGACGGCGTTCGAGGAGCTCGGGTTCGAGATCGCGCCGACGCCCTTCCCCGGGGCGTTCGGCCGCATCCACGGTCTCCAGTACGACGCGGAGACCCGGACGTGGCTGGGCGCGGCGGATCCGGACTGGGAGGGCGCGGCCGTTTCGCCGCGCCCGAACCCGTAGCGAGGGCGCCGAGGCCAGGCAGCCCGGGCACCTCGTGAGATTTCTGGACGAGTAGCTCTAGTGTGGTGCATCAAAAGTCCCTTGCCATTCGAGCG
>JAKSCH010000178.1 GCA_022360695.1 Gemmatimonadota bacterium | reverse complement strand
TTCTTCTTCGAGCCCGATCACTTCTGCCCCTTCAATCCGACCGGTGGAGGAGCGATCCCCGCGATCGCCGCGACGGTCACGCTGACGCTATGGGCGTTCTTGGGGCTCGAATCCGGGACGGTGCCCGCGGAGGACGTGGACGACGCGGCGCGCACGATCCCCCGCGCGACGCTGCTGGGGACGCTGATCGCCGCGGCGATCTACATCCTCTGCACGGTCGCGATCATGGGGATCGTCGCGCCCGCGGAGCTGGCGAGCTCGACGGCGCCCTTCGCCGACGCCGCCGGTCGCATCTGGGGGTCGTGGGGCCGCTGGATCATCGGCGCGGGTGCGGCGATCTCCTGCTTCGGGGCGCTCAACGGGTGGATCCTGATCTCGGGGCAGGTGCCGCGAGCCGCGGCGCTCGACGGGCTGCTCCCGCGACGGTTCTCGACGCTCGGTCCGCGCGGGTCCCCGACCTTCGGGGTGCTCTTCTCGAGCGGCGTCGCGACGGTCCTGATCGCGATGAACTACACCCGGGGTCTCGTGGCCGCGTTCACGTTCCTCATCCTGCTCGCGACCCTGGCTACGTTGCTCCCCTACCTCTTCGTCAGCATGACGGGGCTCGTGCACGCGCTCCGCGACCACCGGGAGGCGCGAACGGAGGGAGCGGACGAGGGTGAGACCCGGCGAGCGCTGGCTCGAATGATCGTGAGCACGCTCGCGTTCGCGTTCTCCGTCGTGGCGGTCATCGGCGCCGGACAGGGCACGGTCTACTGGGGGTTCCTGCTGCTCGTCGCCGGCATCCCCGTGTACGCCGCCATGCGGTGGAGGAGCGGACCCGATGCGTGAGGCGGGACCGGAGGACGGGGTGAGCCGCCCCCATGCGTCCGAATACGGCGTGACCAGCATGGTCGATCGCTTGCGCCGGGTGGCGATGCGCCGGCCGGGCCGCGCCCTCCTCGAAGCGGATCCGGCGACGTGGCACTACGCCGGACCGCTCGATGCGGACCGGCTGCTCTCGCAGTTCGATCGCTTCGCATCGCTCGTCGAAGACGCAGGGGCCGAGATCGCCTGGATGGCGTCGAGCGACGAGGATGGGCTCGCCGACGCGGTGTTCACCTACGACCCATCGTTCATGGTCCGGGACGGCGCGGTGCTCCTCCGACCGGGAAAGCCGCTTCGCGAGCCGGAGGTCGAGATCCACCGACGGTTCTACGAGACCGAGGGGATCCCGATCCTGGGGACCATCGAGCCCCCCGGCGTCGCGGAGGGCGGCGACCTGTTCTGGCTCGACGAACGCACCCTGGCGGTCGGCCGCGGCTTCCGAACGAACCGGTCGGGGATCGATCAGTTGCGCGATCTCCTGGCGCCCGGCGGCGTCGAGCTGCGGACGTTCGATCTGCCCACCTGGGATGGGGACGCCGCGTGCTTGCACCTCCTGTCGCTCCTCAGCCCGCTCGATGTCGATCTCGTCCTCGCGTATCGACCGCTGGTTCCGGTCGCCCTCTACCAGACCCTGCGCGAGCGGGGCGTCGAGATCCTCGAGGCCCCGGAGCCCGAGTTCGTCGCCTCTCGCGGGCTCAATCTCAACGTCCTCGCTTTGGCGCCGCGCGACGTGATCGCCGTGGGTGGGTTCCCGGAGACGATTCGGCTCATGCGCGAGGCGGGGTGTGACGTGGCGACGTTCGATGCGGACGCGCTGTGCGTCCCGTGCGAGGGCGGTCCGACGTGCCTCACTCGGCCGCTGCTTCGCAGCGCGGAGCGGCGCTAGACAACGAAGCGACATAACTGTCAATTTATGGCTCTTGATGTTCTTTACAGGACACTATTGTCATCATTCATCGTTGACACAATACGACAAAACTGTCATTTTATAGCCTCGAGATGGATGTGCATGCCAGAAACGACCTGTTATCGATGAATCAGATCCCCTCGCTCCAGAGCCTACTGAACGAGCTCGGACGCCGACTCCGTACGTTCAGACTCAACCGCAATCTCACGCGGGCGGAGCTCGGCGACGCCGCCGGCGT
>JAKSCH010000385.1 GCA_022360695.1 Gemmatimonadota bacterium | reverse complement strand
TTGGTGACCGACCGGCCCGTGTAGATGTCGAGCCCCTCGTCGAGCAGGGCCTGGGTCAAACGCGCCGCGAGCTCGGGCTCCTCACGGATCATGAGCTGGTCCATCATCTCGATCACCGTCACCTCGCAGCCCAAACGGCGGAACGACTGCGCGAGCTCGATGCCGATCGGTCCTCCGCCCACGACCACGAGCGAGGCCGGGATCGTCTCACGATCGAACGCCTCCGCGTGGGTGAAGTAACCGGCGTCCTCGAGACCTTCGATCGGAGGGACCGCGGCGCGCGAGCCCGTCGCGATCACGAACCGTCGGGCGCGGACCCGGCGATCGCCGATCTCGACTTCATGCGGAGACACGAAGCGCCCGGTGCCCTCGATCACGTCGACGCCCATCCCGCGAAACCGCTCGGGGTCGTCGTGTGGTTGGATCCGCGCCCGGACATCGCGCACGCTCTGGAGCACCGCGGAGCCGTCGACATCGGGCCGGGTCGTCGGCAACCCGAACGCCGAGGCCTCCTGGAAGTGGTGCGCGACGCGCGCCGAGCTGATCAACGCCTTGGAGGGGACACAGCCCGTCCACAGGCAGTCGCCACCGAGCCGATCGCGCTCGATCAACGCGACCTTGGCGCCGAGCCCCGTGCACCCCGCCGCGGTGACGAGCCCGGCCGTACCGCCGCCGATGGCCACAACGTCGAACATGTCTTGTCCCGCCACGTCGCTCGCTCCGTTGAAGATGCCTGACTCGAGCCGCGAAGGTGTCCGGATCAGCGGCCGCTTCGCGCTGCCGGTCGTGAACGACGGCGACCGCCGGACGGTTCCGGCCGGACCTACCGTCGCCCCTCGCGCCCGAGCCGTTACATCAGGTCGTCCGCCCGGCGCGCCGATACTCTCGCCTACGCGAGGAGGTCGGCGATGCTGCCCTCGACCCCTCGTGTACGCTCGAAAAGCTGCGTGGTCAAGCCGTTTCCGGGTGGAGGGAATGTCGGCGAAGATGAGGGGAAGCCGCATCGTACGATCCGTGGGGCGGTCGCTCGCCGTCGGGGACCACCGCGTTCGACGCGGCCGGCGGCGCGAGCTACGCGGGCGCGAAGGTGCCCGTCGAAGACACGGGGGGCTCCGGGACCGTGAACGCGCACTGGCGCGAGACGGTGTTCGGCGGGGAGCTCATGACGGGGTGGATCGACCCGGGCTCGAACCCGCTGAGCTTGGTGACCGTCCAATCGATGGCGGACATGGGGTACACGGTCGATACGGCTGCCGCCGATTCGTACGCCGTGCCGAGCGCGCTGCTCGTGCCGGCGCCGGATCGTGGTCGAGCCTCGGTCCGGATGATCGATGACATCTGGATCGTGCCCATCGAGATCCTGGCGTCCGACGGATCGCGCGTCGGTCTCTACGTCCGTTAGTGCCACCGACCGACGTCACACCGTGACCCCGACCCCGATCGATCCGTCTACCGATGGGTGCGGCTACCAGGGGTCGCCTCCCATGGACCTGATCGGAGGACCCGCGCGTGCGGGTGACGGACGATGTGGAAACGATCGACGATCCTCTCTCGAACGGGACCGCGGCGGGCGCTCGTGGGCGGGGCGGTGGCCGCGGCTCTGACGGCCTGCGGCTCCTCGACGGGTGTCTCCGAGTCCGACACCGCGGGCCAGCCCGCGACGATGGTCGTGAGCAGCGGGAGCGCGACGCTCGCCGTGGCGGGACGACTGGTGGACCCCCCACCCGCCGTCCGTATCCAAGACGCGGGTGGTGCGCCTGTCGCCGGAGTCCTCGTCACGTTCGAGCCCGACCCGGGGAGCGGTACGGTCGTTCAACAGGTGGTCCCGACCGACACCGAGGGGGTGGCCGAGGCCGAGTGGATCCTGGGTCCCGACCCGGGTCCACAGCGGCTGCGCGTCCGGGCGACCGGCGTACCCGACGTCACGTTCTCGGTCACCGCGGCCGCCGGGGCGTCGGACGATGGGTTCCAAATCGAGATCCGGTTCCTGTCCGAGCCGACGTCCGCACAGCGCGCGGCCTTCGCCGCCGCGGAGCAACGGTGGGAGGACGTCATCATCGGCGATCTTCCCGATATCACGGTCTCGGTGCGCGCCGGCTTCTGCGAGGCGTCGCAGCCGTTCGACGAGACGATCGACGACCTGCTGATCCTCACCGAGCTCGAGGAGATCGATGGTGAGGGGGACGTGCTGGGATCGGCCGGCCCGTGCCTGATCCGAAACCAGGGCGATCTCCCGATCCTGGGCCGAATGAGCTTCGATACCGCGGACCTGGAGCGGCTCGAATCGCTGGGCCGGTTGGAGGACGTGATCGTTCACGAGATGGGTCACGTGCTCGGGATCGGCTCGCTGTGGGACATCTTCGGTCTGCTCCGCGATACCGAGCGGGCCGACTCGACCGTCGCGGATCCTCACTTCGTCGGTCCCTCGACCCTGTCCGCGTTCGAGGCGATCGGCGGCGCGACCTACTCGGGCTCGAAGGTGCCGGTCGAGGACACCGGTGGGTCCGGTACACGTCTTTCGCACTGGCGTGAGTCATCGTTCAACGAGGAGCTGATGACGGGGTTCATCAATCCCGACGCGAACCCGCTCAGCCTCGTGACCGTGGCGTCGCTCGAGGACATCGGATACGTCGTCGACCACTCGGCGGCCGATGCCTATGAGCTGTTCGCGACGCGGCCGGCGGACGTCTCGGCGTCTCGGGTCGGCGCGGACGCCGAGCGGCTCGAGCTCATCGACGATATCCTCGACCAGCCGATCTACACGATCGATGAAGCCGGGAACATCCGTCCGTTGAGACCGAGGTGATCGATGAGGACGTGGGGACGGGCCATCTGTCTCGTGGCCCTCGCGGGGTGCGCGACCGTCCGCAACGGCGGGTCCTCCGCGGCGGCTGATCTCGATCGGGCGGCGCTCGCCCGCTGCGCGGTCGGTGGGGTCGACGGGTCCTACGAGCGCACCGCTCTGGGGGCGCTCGTAGGGGAGTACCATCTCCACATGACTTCGGATGCCGGCCAGAGCCGGGCCGTCGGGTCGCTCGCGCTCTGGCGCGCGGCGGAGGGGTCGGAGACGACCCGAGACCCACTCGCGGGAGACCCGCCCCTGCTCGCCGGCCGCGCGGACATCGACGCCGGTGCGGTCGGGGCGATCGTCCCCGGGAGTCTGACGGGCTCCGAGGGCGGCCCGCCCGGCGTCGGTCTGTACCCCGGTGAGACGGCGGCCTTCGTCCGGTTGGGGTCGGAGGCGAACCGGGGTGACCGGGCCCGTTTCGACGGCGCCCATACGACGCTGCGTATCGCATCGGTGGCGCCGGATCGGTTCGGCGGCACCTGGAGCAGCGCGAGCGGAGCGACGACGATGAGCGGGATGTTCTGCGCGGTTCGGGAGTAGGGTCGACGGGCCGCTGACCGGCCCGAGTTGGAACTCGCGTCACGCCGCGTCCGTACGGCATTTTGCTTGCCGGAACCCGGAACTCTCGTTTAGCTTCGAGGCCGTGACGAACGTGACGTCTCAAGCCGCAATGTCGCGGTTGGACCCCCGCGACGCCGCCGCCAGCCCGCCGCCCGAGATCTTCGCCAAATGTCAGGCGTTCACCCGGGCCGATGAGCTCCGTGCCGTCGGTCTGTATCCCTATTTCATGCCCATCGAGGAGTCGCACGACACCTACGTCGTGATCGATGGGAAGAAGAAGATCATGGTGGGGTCGAACAACTACATGGGCCTCACCCACGATCCGCGCGTCCTCGAGGCGGCGCGCGAGGCGCTCGAGAAGTACGGGAGCGGCAACACCGGGAGCCGCTTTCTCAACGGGAACCTCGATCTCCACGATCAGCTCGAGGCCGAGCTCGCGGATTTCGTCGGGATGGAGGCGGCTCTCGTCTTCTCGACCGGGTACCAAACGAATCTGGGCACGCTCGGGGCCCTGGTCGGCCGCAGCGATACGGTCTACGTCGACAAGCTGGACCACGCGAGCATCCAGGACGGGGTCCGGCTCGGGCTCGGTCGCGTGCAGCGGTTCAACCACGACGACTTCGCCACGCTGCGTCGGATGCTCGCGTCCGAGAAGCCCGAGCGCGGCAAGCTGATCGCGGTCGATGGCGTCTACAGCATGGAAGGCGACATCGCCGACCTCCCGACGCTGGTCGAGATCAAGCGCGAGCACGGCGCCGCGCTGCTGGTCGACGACGCGCATGCAGTGGGGGTCATCGGCGAGACCGGCGCCGGCACGGCGGAGCACTGGGGTCTCACGCACGAGGTCGATCTGATCCTCGGGACGTTCTCCAAGTCGTTCGCGTCGATCGGCGGCTTTTGCGCGGGAAGCGCGAACGTCATCGACTACCTCCGTAACCACGCGCGCGCCCTCATCTTCAGCGCCAGCATGCCCCCGGCATCCGTGGCGACCGTGCTCAAGGCGCTCGAGATCATCCGGACGGAGCCCGAGCGTCGCGAGCGCCTGTGGAAGAACACGCACCGCATGATGGACGCGTTCAAGTCGATGGGCTTCGAGATCGGTCCCACCGAGACGCCGATCGTCCCGATCCTCGTCGGACCGATGGAGAAGACGTTCCAGTTCTGGCGTGCGCTGTTGGAGGCCGGCGTGTTCACGAACCCGGTCGTCCCGCCCGCGGTACCCGAGGGGATCTGTCGGCTGCGGACCAGCTACATGGCGACCCACAGCGACGAGGAGCTCGACTTCGTGCTCGAGCACATCGAGCGGTTAGGGAAGAAGCTCGACGTCATCTGATCGTCGTCCCGACCGATCCTCCCGCTCGGCGATCGGTCTGCGCGTGAGCCACGCGTCACCGGGCCGAGTCGCATGAGCGCCAGCTCCGCCGGCCCGATCCGGGTAGAGCCCGTGACCACGCGCGCCCAGCTCAACGCGTTCGTCGAGCTGCCGTGGACGATCTACGACGGCGACCCGAACTGGGTGCCCCCGCTCAAGGCGGATGTCCGGAAGGCCTTCGATCCGTCGAAGCACCCGTTTCACGAGCACTCCGAGGCGGAGGCGTTTCTCGCGTTCCGCGGCGACCGGGTCGTCGGTCGAATCTGCGCGATCCGAAACCGGAACCACGAGTCGTTCCACGAGGAGTCTACCGGGTTCTTCGGCTGGTTCGAGAGCATCGACGATCCCGCGGTCGCGACGGCGCTGCTCGATCGAGCGCGCGACTGGCTACGCGAGCGCGGGCTCGAGACCATGCGCGGTCCGACGAGCTTCTCCACGAACGAGACGAGCGGGATCTACATCGGCGGCGACGACGGGCCGCCGGTGTTGATGATGGCGTACAACCCGCGCTACTACCCGACCCTGCTCGAGACGTACGGGTTGTCCAAGGCCAAGGACCTCTTCGCGTGGTGGATCGACAGCGATCCACCGACCGAGTATCTGCTCCGCGCCGAGAAGCTCCTCAACCGACGCTACGACCTCACGATTCGAACGATCGACATGTCGAGGTTCGACGACGAGCTCGCCATCGTTCGCCGTCTGTACAACCAGGCGTGGGAGAAGAACTGGGGGTTCGTCCCCATGACGAACGCCGAGATCGATCACATGGCGGCGGAGCTCAAGCACATCCTGGACCCGAACTTCGCGTTCTTCGTCGAGGACGCGGAGGGCGAGGCCTTCGGGTTCGCCCTCGCCATGCCGGACTTCAACTACGTGCTCAAGAGGCTCGACGGGAAGCTGTTTCCGTTCGGCATCGTGAAGGCGCTCCTGCTCGCGCGGCGGATCCGCGTGATGCGCGTGATGATCCTCGGGCTGGTCCCGGAGTGGCGGGGCAAGGGCATCGACGCGCTCCTCTATGCCCAGTTTCTCCGGGCCGGCATCAAGCGCGGTCTGATCGGCGGCGAGTGCTCGTGGATCCTGGAGGACAACGAGAAGATGAACGCGGCGCTCGAGCGGATGGGGGCGCACGTGTATCGGCGCTACCGGATGTACGAGATGGCCCTCTAGTGTGGTGCAGCAAACGTCCCTCGACCACCGAGGGTGGTGAGGCGGGCGCTCCGAGCACTCGATGAGCACGGTTCTCTTGACCGGTGGGACCGGCTTCCTGGGAAGCCATATCGCCGAGGCGCTCGTCGCGGACGGGCACGAGCTCCGGTGCACCGTGCGCGCGACGAGCGACACGCGTTGGATCGACCATCTCGGCGTGGACCTCCTGCCGCTCGATTTGGGTCGAGCCGACGCCGAGACGAGCGCCGCGCTCGCCGGTGTCGATACCGTCATCCACTGCGGTGCGCTCACGCGCGCGCGCAGCGAGGCGGAGTTCATGGCCGTCAACGCCGAAGGGACCGGTCGCGTCGCGCGGGCGGCGGCGGACGCGGGCGTCCGGCGGTTCATCCTCATCAGCAGCTTGGCCGCACGGGGGCCCGACGGAGCGCCCGGACCGATCAGCCCGTACGGACGGTCGAAAGCCGCCGGCGAGCGGCATCTCGCCGAAGCCACGGGCGACATGGAGACCGTGGTGATCCGGCCCGGCGGTGTGTACGGACCGCGGGACTCCGATCTGCTGCCGCTCTTCGAGACGGCGAACAAAGGCTGGATCGTGGTACCCCGCAGCACGGCGCCCGTACAACCGGTGTACGTGACCGATGTCATGTCCGCCGTTCTGGCCGCGCTGGTCTGCGATCCGCCGGACGCTCCGCTCCCGGTCGCCGGAGAGGACCTCCTCGACTGGTCGGGGGTCGCGACGGCGCTGTCGGCGGCGGTCGGCGTCACGGGTCGCGTCGTGCGCGTCCCGCCGGCGCTGTTTTGGACGTTGGGGCTCGTCTCCGAGATCGGTGCGGTGCTCACCAAGGCGGCCCCCGCGATGGATCGAAGACGGGCTCAGGACATGTCGGTTCACTCATGGACGTGCCGGATCGACGAGACGAAGGCCGCGCTCCCGGGCTGGTCTCCGCAGGTGAGCGCGGCCGACGGTCTGGCCAAGACGGCCGAGTGGTACCGCGACATCGGGTGGCTTCGTTGAATCGGCCGTCGATGTCGCCCGCCCCCCCATCGCCGACCCTGACGCCGATGGATCGCGGCGTCCTGATCTACCTGGCGCTCACCGCCATCGTGGCGGTCGCCTTCGGCGGCTCGACCGGGCTCCTGATCGCCGGAATCCACGTCGTGGGGTCCGCCGCCGTGCTCGTGCTCGGCCGCTGGCACCCCCGCCGTGGCTTCCTCGGGTTCTTGCGGGCCTCGTACGGCGTCTTGATCTGCCCCGCGCTCTACGCGGAGCTGGCCACGCTCAACCGGTTCTTCACCGAGCGCTTCTTCGACGGGCTGGCGCAGGAGTGGGACGCCGCGCTCTTCGCCGGACAGCCGAGCATGTACCTGAGCGAGTGGTGGCCGTGGCTCCCCTTCTCCGAGGTCCTCCACCTGGGCTATTTCGCCTACTACGCGGTCGTCCCCGCCGCGTTGATCGGCGCATACGTGACCCGGGGCTACGACGCGCTCGCCCGCGCTTCCTTCGGCGTGGCGGCCGCGTTCTTCCTCTGCTACCTGATCTTCGCCGTCTTTCCGGTGGCCGGTCCGCGGTACGAGTTCGTGCGGATCGGCGGCGAGATCAGCGAGGGGACGCTCTACGGTCTCGTCCACTCGATCCTCGAGAGCGGATCATCGAAGGGCACCGCGTTCCCCAGCTCGCACATCGCGGCCTCGCTCGCCGCCGTGCTGGGGGCGGCCCGTGAGGACGCGCGCTGGTTCTGGCTCCTCATCATCCCGGAGATCGCGCTCGCGCTCGGGACCGTATACGGCCGATTTCACTACGCGATCGACGCCGTGGCCGGGCTGGCGCTGGCGCTGGCGGTTTGGGCCCTCACGCCGGCGGCGTTTCGGGTCCTCGGCGGCAGGCAACCTGCGGCGGAACTGGGGTATCCAACCCAGTGATTTCGAAACGGGCCGTTACGAGGAGCGGCGTGGAAGAACGCGAGCTGATCACCCAAGCCAAGGCGGGTGACCGGGTTGCGATGGGCCAGCTTTACGAGCTCCATGCGCGCCGGGTGTACACCGTGGTGCGTCGGTTGGTCGGAGACGATCATCTGGCGGAGGATCTCTCGCAGGAGGCCTGGGTCCGTGCGTTCGAGAAGATCCACCTGTTCCGAGGGGAATCGGCCTTCGGGACGTGGCTCTATCGGTTGGCGACCAACGTGGCGCTCAACCGGCTGCGACGTTCTTCGAAACGAAGCACCGTCGAGGCGGGTGCGGATCTGCCGCGCGTGTCTCGGGCGCAGGACGATGTGGTGGTGACGAGGAGGGTGCTGACGCGGGCGTTGGACCAGCTTCCGCCGGGGTATCGGAACGTGCTGGTCCTGCACGACGTTGAGGGCTGGACGCACGAAGAGATCGCGAGATCGCTCAACTGTTCGCCCGGGACCTCGAAGTCGCAGCTACACAAGGCGCGTGCGCGGATGCGTCAGCTGATCACGCCGGCGCGAGCGGATAACGACGGGACGCGTGGGGAAGCGCGTCTTTGACGAATACCGAGGATCGAGAAGCAACGATGGATGATGGAATGAAGGGACATCTCTCGACGGAGCGGATCTCCGCCCTGCTCGACGAGCCGTGGGCGGACAAGGACGGTCAATCTCATCTCGAGGCGTGCCGCGAGTGTCAGGCCGAGTTCGAGCGTCTGAGCCGCGTACGCATGACCCTCTCGGCGCTGGGTGACGAGGATCCGCCCGCGGGACAGTGGGCCGCGATCGAAGCCGCGTTGGATGAGGCCCGCGTCGGCGTCGATCCGTCGGTGCTGCCGATGCACCACCGGGTGGTGCGCCGGTTCTCGACGCCGGGACCGCTCCAGGCCGCGGCGGCGCTCGCGTTGTTCGCGGGCGGAGTGTTCGCCGGGATCCGGCTCACCGGCTCGAGCGTGCCTGCGTCCGAGGGGGGCGCCGACGATTTGCCCGGCGTGATCTCGTCGTCGACCGAGAACCGCGCGTTGTTCGACGGCCTCACGCAGCTCGAGTCGTTCCGGACGCCGTTGCAGCAGGTGGGCATCGGCGGCGACCCGACCACGTCCACGGACGCGAACGATCCGCTCGAGGCGACGCAGCGTCTGGCGGAGCTGGAGGGGTACATCCGCGCGCTTCGCGAGCAGCTCGCGCGCGACCCGAACGATCCGGTCGCCAACGCGTATCTGTTGGACTTCATCGAGCAGCGCGACCAGTTGCTCCAGGCTTCGGTCCGCCGCGAGGGCGTCGTCACGTGGTAGATCGACGCGGCCTCCTCGTGCTCGCGGTCGGTGCGGTCACGGCCGCTCCGCTGGCGGCCTGGCAGGACGGACCCGCCGGCTGGATCGGTGTGCGGGTCCAGCAGCGGTACGAGTGCGTGTGGGAGGCGCGCGAGGAGTGGAAGACCTGCGATCTCGTGCTCAACATCACCGAGATGCAGCCCCGGGGTCCCGCGGCTTCCGGGGGGCTCGAGCTCGGCGACGAGCTGATCGCGATCAACGGCGAAGAGGTCGACTACCGAAACTGGGGACGTCTGCTCGGATCGATCCGCGCGGGCACGCCCCTGAGCATCGACGTGATGCGGGGTCCCGATCGGCACTTCGTCCACGTGATCCCACAGCGTCGTCCGCCGGACGCCGAGAGCGTCCGGATGCTTCGTCGTGCGCCCCAGGTGGTGGGTCGCGAGCACCCGCGCTCGTTCGTGTTCCGGCTCACCGAGCCGCGCGGCGCGGACCGCGTCGCGGTGGCGCTCACCGTGCGCGACACCGAGAACCAGGACGTGATGATCGAGCCGTCGGTCGTCCGGGAAGTCAACGGGCAGCTCCGGGTCGCCGCGCTCGACGAAGACGTGTTCGTCGAGCTCCCCGAGCTTCGCGTGGAGCTCCTGGGAGACCTCGATCGCGTCGCGGAGTCGACCTATGAGAGCGCGTCGAGCGCGCTCGAGGTCTTCGATCGGGTCCGCGCCAATCTGACGTACCGCGAGTTCCGAGAACGACTCAGGTCGATCGCCGAGACGGCGCTCGAGGAGACGGAGCTCGCGATGCGGTTCTCGCGCGTGTTCGCCGGGGCCGAGTTCGAGCCGGTGAGCGGCGACGCGGGGCAATCGGGTCTGCTCGTCTTGACCGTGGCGCGCGGCACGGCGGCATCCCGACTGGGTCTCCGGACCGGCGATCTCGTCGTACGGGTGGGCGACATCGAGACGCGAAGCCTCGATGGCCTCGTTCGCGCGGTCCGCACACAGCGCGCGCCACGGGTGTATTGGATCCGGGATGGTCGGGAGGTCGCGGAGCTCTGGCCGCGGCGCTAGCCTTCCGGGCGCCCCTCCATCATCGAGATGTCCCCATGACGCGTCGCCGTACGACAGCCGCCTCGCTCTTCCTCGCGCTCCTCGTGGGCGTGGGGCCGGGGATCGCGGTGCAGCCGTGCCCCAAGCACGGGAGTGGCCACGGGCACGGCGCCGAACCGGCCGAGCTCGGGTCATCCCACGCTCATGCCACGCGTGTCTCCACGGGCGTATCGGACGGTGACGGTCACGGGGCCGGAGGCGGTGGCGGACCGCTCCACCACGGCGCCGGACCCCTCCACCACGGCCCGGGGTCGACGGACGAGTCGCACGAATCGAGCTCCGGCGAGCCCTGCGATTGTCTCGGTCTCTGTCTTTCGTGTTGTGGCCCGGAGCTCGTCGAGCCGGACGATCTGCTCGAGTCGGAGACCTCCTCGATCGAGACGCGCGGGCCGCGCTTCGTCTCCAGGGTCGCCGGCGTCCCCGCGCCCTACCTGCACCCGCTCGCCCAACCGCCCCCGTCGCAGCTCTCCACCTGACCCGACACCCGCACGGGTGACCGCGTGACCACGGGGGTCACGCGTATACGACGGTCGGTCCCGGCGCAGCCGCCGGGACCCCGAACGGAGAGAGCTATGCAACCGACGGTACGCGCATTCGCGACCGTCGCGACGGCGATCGCGATCCTCGCGACGCCGCTCGCGGCGCAATGGAACGCTTCGAGAGCCGACAGCCACGCCCCGATCGGAGTCATGGGCGATCACCGACACGAGAAGGGCGAGGTGATGCTGTCCTACCGGTACATGCACATGTCGATGGAGGGCAGCCGGGACGGGACCGACGCCCTGGTCGACGAGGACATCGTGTCGCCGACCGGCAACGACTTCATGGTCACGCCGACCGAGATGCCGATGGGCATGCACATGTTCGGAGCGATGTTCGCGCCGAGCGACCGCATCACCCTCATGGGTACGCTCCCGATCCACGACAACTCGATGGATCACATCACGCGGGCCGGGGCGACGTTCAGCACCGAATCCGGCGGAATCGGCGACATCAAGGTCGGAGGCTTGGTCGGGTTGGCGGACTGGGCGGACCAGTCGCTCCACCTCAACGCCATCGTGAGTCTCCCCACGGGGTCGATCGAGGAGCAGGACGTCCTGCCGACCAGCGACGGGAACGAGGTACAGCTGCCCTATCCGATGCAGGTCGGCTCCGGCACGGTGGACCTCATGCCCGCGCTCACGTGGCTCGGTCAGACCGGGGACTGGTCGTGGGGCGCGCAGGGCGGCGGCACGTTCCGTCTCGGGACCAACGACCGCGACTGGACGCTCGGTGACAAGGTGTTCGGGACGTTCTGGTGGGGTCGGCTGCTCGGGCGAAACCTCTCCGCGGCGCTTCGGGTCCAGGCGACGAACACGGGGGACATCGAGGGGGCCGATGCGGCGCCCAGCGTCGACCCCGCGGTCGTGCCGACCGCGCGCACCGATCTGCGCAGTGGGACGACGGTAGAGGCCGGTCTCGGCGTGAACCTCTACTTCCCGCGCGCGAAGGCGTTCCGGATCGCGGGCGAGTTCCTGGTGCCGCTCGTGCGTGACCTCGACGGTCCGCAGCTCGAGACGGACTGGACCTTCGTGCTGGGTCTCCAGGTGGTGCCGATCCACTGATCCGCGGAAGGCGAGGTGGGTACGGATGAGCTTCGATCCGATCCGAGCTCGTCCGTACCCACGACCTCGCACGCCCCCCCCATCGTAGCCGCCCGTTCCACGTCGGAGACCATGTGGGCAGGATCTCTGGGCGCATACATCGTATACGGTGTATACGATGTATGCGTAGCCCGGGTAAGCTCGGTTTCCCGTAGCGGCTCTACGCGCCCGTCGTATCCGGTAGCGGAACGAACTCCGGTAGCGGTAGATGGTCTGAAACACGCACCGCACGAGCATCTCGAACGCCTCCGAGTCGCCCTCCGAGGCGCGACGCGCGAGGCGATCGACATCGGCCGCGTCGGGTTCCCGTTTCAACCGGTGTCCTAGTGTGGTGCATCAAAGGTCCCTTGACCACCGAGAGTGGTGAGGCGCCCGCTCGCCAAGACGCGAGAACGAAGGCGTAGCCATAGCTACGTCGAGATCGAGCAACGCCGGCGAGCGGGATGCAGCGCCGCTCGAATGGCAAGGGACTTTTGATGCACCACACTAG
>JAKSCH010000396.1 GCA_022360695.1 Gemmatimonadota bacterium | reverse complement strand
GATGACATCTGCTACGCGCCGAACGCGGCGCCGGGCTACGAAGCGGCGGCGAGGTTCTTCGACAAGGTGCGCGACCTGACATCGACCGCGTTCTGGACGACGGAAGAGGGGATGGCCGACCTCGGGTTCGTCGGAAACCGTCCGATGGCGACGTTCGAAGGCCCGCCGCGCGAGGTGCTCGAACGGCTCGGTCTGGTGTAGCGACCCCCGTCGTGGCGGGGGCGCCGAAGCCGTCGACCTACCCGCCGCGAGAAGGCCGGAGCATACTGTCGTCGTCAGGCGTCCATCCCCTACGAGGAGCGGCTGGTCATGGCATCGCGTGAAGAGTGGGGTCTTTCCCGGCGGAGCTTCGTCCGAGCGACCGCGACCGCGGGCGCCGGTTTCTCGATCGTGCCGGCGCACGTCCTGGGCCGCACCGGCCGCCCGCCGAGCGACACGCTCAACGTGGCGCACATCGGCGTGGGCGGGATGGGGGGCGCCGACGTGGCCGGGATGGCGGACGTCGGTGAGAACATCTACGCGCTGTGCGACGTGGATGAGAACCAAGCCGCACGATCCTGGGGCGCGCATCCGTCGGCGAAGCGCTACCGGGACTTCCGCGTGATGCTGGAAGAGGATGGCGCGAACATCGATGCGGTCGTCATCTCGACGCCGGACCACACGCACGCGGTCGCCGGGCTGATGGCGCTCTCGATGGGCAAGCCCACGCGTATCCAGAAGCCGCTCGCCCGGACCATCGGCGAGGTCCGCGCGCTGACGGCCGCGGCGGCCGAAGCGGGCGTCGCCACGCAGATGGGCAACCAGGGGCACGCGATGGAGGGGACCCGCCGGATGCGGGAGTGGTACGAGGCGGGCGCGATCGGGACCATCGAGCGCGTCGAGTACTGGACGAACCGTCCGATTTGGCCGCAGGCGATCCACCGGCCGACCGAGGCCCACCACGCGCCCCCGTGGCTCGACTGGGACCTGTGGCTCGGCCCGGTGGCGGACCGCCCGTATCACCCGGCGTACGCCCCGTTCAATTGGCGGGGGTGGTGGGACTTCGGCACGGGCGCGCTGGGGGACATCGCCTGTCACGCCATGGACGCGGCGTTCTGGACGTTCGGACTCGGGAGACCGGCGCGCGTTACGGCCGAGTCGACCACCCTGTTCCCCGAGACCGCGCCGGCGGCGTCCCGGATCGAGTACGACTTCCCGGCCAGGGAGGATCGGCCGCCGATCCGCGCCGTGTGGCGCGATGGGAATCTCTCTCCCCCGCGACCGGACGAGGTGGCGGACGATGCGCGGTGGCCGGCCGATTCGAGCGGGCAGCTGTGGATCGGGTCGGACGGAAAGATGCTCGCGGGGATCTACGGCGAGAACCCTCGGCTGCTCGATCCGGAGCGCGACGCGGATCTCCGTGCCAATCCGCCGGCGGAGACGTACCCGAGAACGGACGGCGTCTACGCGGAGTTCGCGGAGGCGTGCAAGGGGGGCACGCCGGCGGGATCCAGCTTCGTCGAGCACGCGGGACCGCTCACCGAGATGGCCCTGCTCGGGAATCTCGCGGTACGGAGCGGCCGCGCGATCGAGCTCGATCCCGAGAGCGGCGCGATCGTGAACGGGGGCCGCATCCCGACCGAATACGTCGACCCCCCGATCCGATCGGGGTGGACCGCGTAGCCGGACGAGCGACTCCGAACTTACGGATTCCCGTACCGAGCCCGTAGTCGGACCGGCGGCGCCGGCACGTCGTCGGTCGCGCCACACGATTCGTACGCGGGCCGACCCGTCTCGACGAGGCAGTGCCGCTCGACGCGCCACACCGGGGTGACCGGGTCCGCGGACCAATCGGTGACCAGCGACTCGAAGATGGCGATCTCGCTCCAATCGGGCGCGACCTCGATCTCGAAGTCGCGCGCGCCGGGCTCCGCGACATTCGTGTATCGGAACGCGGCGTGGATCTCGCCATCCGACGGATCGATGTGGAGCACCCGGATGCCGACGCGTGGACATGCGCCACACTGCCCCGACCCGTAGTAGCTCCACCACGTCTTCGGTCCGTCGAGGATGAAGAGCCCGCCATCGGGACGACGACGGACCTCGAGATCCCCGAGACCGACCGGCTGCGGTGCCCGCTCCTCCCCGGTGTGCGTCCAGTCGAGCGGGCTCACCCGCCCCGAGGCGTCCGCCAGCGCCAGCACGGGGGCGCACAAGCGCTCGCCTCGTCCCACGTCGAGCACGTCGAACGCGGTCTCGAACGCCTGTGGCGAGAGCGTCTCGGGCGCGGGCGTGTATTGGTAGCCGCTCGCGTGGTTGTCGATCACGATGAGACGTCTCAGGTCCCCGGTCTCGTCCGGAATCATGAGCGGGAGCCCGTGCGGCGACATCCGACGAGGCGCCGTTCCGTCCACGCCCGCGAGCGGCACCGCGACGAGTCCGATCTCGCACGGGGTCACGCGGTGCCGCAGCGGGCGAGCGAGCGGCCGACCGCTCGTCGTCTCGAACGGCTCGATCGCGCCGGCGCCCTCGACATCGCCGGAGGACTCGTCGGCCCACGCGACGGCGATGCGGACGGCCTCCAGATCCGGGGCCGGAACCGGGGGGAAGACCGACCATGGGATCAGGACCTCGACGCCGTAGCCATCGGGCGCCCCGGCGAGTGGTCGCGACAACGCTCGGGGGAGTCCGATGGGCTCGAGCGCGCCGACCGGCGTGGGATCGGGAAGCGCAGCGAAGGCTTCCGTCGCCCGTATCTCCCGGGGTGTCGCGGGACCGGACAGCGGAATCTCCCAGGTGCGCTCGAACAGCGGGCGAATCTGCTCGCGGTGCTCGAGCTGGCGGTCGACCCAGACGCGACACTCGTCTTCGCCGAATGGCAGATCCTCCGGGGCACACGGCACCGAGTCGGCCAGCGTCTCGAACCCGAACTGGTGTCCCCACCCGAGCGGAGGGAGCGCCGGCGGCGCGGCCCCGGCCACCGAGACCGCGAGCGCCGGGGTCTCGTCGGCGAGTCCGCGCAGCTCGGCCGCCACCGCGAGCCCGCCGTCGACCTGCCCGACCCACACCAGCGCCTGCGGCCGACCCGGCTCGCGCTCGAAGACGCGATCGACCGGACGGGCCCGCCACTCCGCGACGCGGCCATCGTAGATGAAGTCGTCGATGTAGGGGAGTGCGCGCCCGGTCGAGTCCTGCCGTGCCGACCCGGCGTCGGCCATCGAACCCACCGCGCACGCCGCCACGAGCCAAGCCGTCGCCCCCCTGTGGCGGTGCATCGTCACGATCCCGAGCTCCGGTGATCGCGGGCGTCCCGCACGGCCCTCCGCACGGGCACCGACCGCGAAGTTGTTCGCTCTCTCCGAACCAAGATACAATGAGCCGATGCGCCTCACCCTCGCCATCCTCGCGGCCGGCCGCTCGGCGCGCTTCGGACGATCCAAGCAGCTCGAGCCCGTCGGGCCGAGCGGTGAAGCTCTGTTCGAGTACACCGTCTACGATGCGATACGCGCCGGGTGCGACCGCGTGATCCTCGTGACGCCGCCACGGGACGCGGAGCTCCTTCGAACCGCCGCGGAGATCCGGCTGGGAACGTCGTTCCAAGTCGAGTTCCTGGCTCAAGAGCTGGAGGACGTCCCCGCCGGCTTCCGACCGCCGGGCGGACGTCTGAAGCCGTGGGGTACCGGTCACGCGGTGCTCGCGCTCCGCGACCGCGTGGACGGCCCGTTCATCGTCGCCAACTCCGACGACTTCTACGGTCCGGGTGTCATCGAGCGGCTGGCGGGACGGCTGAAGGATGCTCGGATGACGGGAGATCCATCGCATTTCCTCGCGGGCTACGAGCTCCAGAACACCGGGATCGTCGCCGATCGGGGCGTGAACCGCGGCGTATGCGGCGTGGACGCTTCGCTCATCCTCGAACGCCTCGAGGAAGTCACCGAGATCCGCGCGGTCAATGGGGATTTGCTCGGGGTGGGGATCGACGGCGAGGAGCGTTCGCTCCGACCGGAGCGTTTGTGCTCGATGAACCTGTGGGCGTTCCAGACGTCGATCTTCGAGCACCTGTCGGCCGCTTTCGAACGCTTTCACGCGCGGCTACGCGACCCGATCGAGAGCGAGTTCCTGTTGAGCGAAGCGGTCGGCACCCTCGTCGAGACCGGCCGAAGCCGTGTCCGCGTCGTGCCGACCGGCGTCGCGGCGGTCGGGCTGACGCACCCCGACGACGTGGCGGCGGTGGAGTCGGGCGTGAGCCTGGCCGTGGCCGTCGGTGACTATCCGACCGATCTCGGGGAGTGGTTCGAGGAGCGGAAGGGCGGCATTCCCCGGTGACGATCTCGCCGTGCAGCTGAACGGTCTCGACTGGCTCGTCCTCGGTCTCTACGGGGTCGTGGCCGTCGGCGTCGGGCTCTTCTTCGCGCGGCGGGCGGGGGCCGGCACGAACGAGTTCTTCCTCGCGGGGCGCAGTCTCCCCTGGTGGCTGCTCGGCACGTCGATGGTGGCGACCACCTTCTCCACCGATACGCCGAATCTCGTCGCCGACCTCGTCCGCAACGGCGGCGTGAGCCGGAACTGGGTGTGGTGGGCGTTCCTGATCACCGCGATGTGCACCACGTTCTTCTACGCGAAGCTGTGGCGTCGCTCGGGTGTCTTCACGGACATCGGCTTCTACGAGCTGCGGTACTCCGGCCGCGCCGCCACGTTCTTGCGGGGCTTTCGAGCGCTGTATCTCGGCGTCTTCTTCAACGTCGTGATCATGGCGACGGTCACGCTCGCCGCAATCAAGATCGCCGGGGTGCTGCTCGGCGCGGACAAATACACCACCGTGCTCGTGGCGGGGACGGTGACCGCGCTCTATTCGGCGACCTCGGGGCTATGGGGCGTCGTCGTCACGGACCTCCTGCTCTTCTCCGTCGCCATGATCGGTGCGGTCGCGGCGGCGGTCTACGCGCTCGCCCAGCCCGAGGTCGGCGGCCTGTCGGGTCTGGTCTCCAACCCCGCGATCTCGGACAGCCTGTCTCTGCTGCCGGACTTCGGCGACTGGCGGACGGCGGCGACGGTCTTCGTCATCCCGATCGCCGTGCAGTGGTGGGCGAGCTGGTACCCGGGCGGTGAGCCGGGCGGCGGCGGCTACGCGGCCCAGCGGATGCTCGCGGCGCGGAACGAGCGCGACTCGATGCGCGCCACGCTGTGGTTCAACATCGCGCACTACGCGCTCCGCCCGTGGCCGTGGATCCTGGTGGGACTCGCCTCGATCGCGGTGTATCCCACCCTCGAATCGATCGGCGCCGCGTTCCCGGGCCTGGACCCGAGCCTGCTGGGCCACGATCTCGCCTACCCGGCCATGCTGGTCTTCCTGCCGCACGGGTTGCTGGGGCTCGTGGTCGCGTCGTTGGCCGCCGCTTTCATGTCCACCGTCTCCACCCATCTCAACTGGGGCTCCTCGTACATCGTCGACGACTTCTATCGGCGCTTCCTGGCGCCCGAGCGAGAGGAAGCGCACTACGTTCGGGTCGCGCGGATCTCGACGGTGCTGCTCGTCGTCCTGTCGGCGGCGCTCGCGCTGTTTCTCGAGAGCGCCAAGCAGGCGTTCGAGCTGATCCTGCTCCTCCACGCCGGGAGCGGTTTGATCTTCCTGCTCCGCTGGTTCTGGTGGCGGGTCAACGCGTGGTCCGAGATCGCCGGGATGGCGGTGTCCGCCGGGATCGCGTTGTGGTTCCCGCTGTTTCACGAGCGGGTCGGGCTCCCTCCGATCGATCCGGCCGTTCAGCTCCTGACGGGCGTGGGACTGACGACGGCCATCTGGCTCGCGGTCACGTTCGTGACCCGACCCACGGACGCCGCGACGCTCCAGGCGTTCTACGACAGGATCCGCCCCTTCCCGCGAGGGTGGCGCGGCGCCGTCGAGGTCCGAGAGGGGCCGACCGACAACCTGAGCGCCGCCATGCTCGCTTGGGCCCTGGGCTGTGTGACGGTCTACGCCGCGATGTTCGCGACCGGCATGGCGCTGTATGGACGGGGAGCGGCGGCGGTCGGGCTGGGGGCCCTCGCCGTCGCGGCGGGCGCAGGGCTGTTTCGTACCCTACCGCGGATCCGGTTCGAGTAGGACGTCAGAGGCGACGGACCTCGGCACCTTCCGACGGTCGGATCACGAACGGCGCCGCGTCGGCGAGCGCCTCCCGGACCGCTTCGACTCGGTCGACGTCGCTCACCGCGACGATGCACCCGCCGAGACCCGCGCCGGTGAGCCGGGCCCCTGCGGCGCCCGCGTCGACCGCGCGCGCGACGAGCTCGTCGAGACGCGGCGTGCTCACCTCGTAGTCGTCACGGAGGCTGGCGTGCGACGCGTCGAGCAGCGCGCCGAAGCGTCCGAGGTCGGCGCGATCGAGCGCGTCTTGCGCGGAGCGGACGCGAGCGGCTTCGGTGAGTATGTGGCGAAGACGCGGGAACGCGGGCGGCGGATCGCTCGCCGTGAGCTCGTCGATGGCGCCGTCGTGCGCATCGAGGGCGCGGAACGCCGAGAACGGTGCGTTCGATCCGGGGGTCACCTCGAGGTCGGCGAGGGTCGCCAGCGCCCAGCCCGCGGCGGCTCGTGCTTCTCGCCCCCTTTCGTTATAGGTGGCTTGCGCGGCACCGGACTTCTCGGCTCGCTCGCCGCTGTCGGCGACCACGATCCGCCATTCCGCCGGCACCCGGACGGGAGCCGCCGACAGCGGCGAGAAGTCGACGCGAAGCGCGCAGCCGGCGACGCCGAAGAGACAGGCCGCGTGGTCCATCCCGCCGCCCGCCGTCCCGACGTAGCGCTCCGCCCGCACCAGAAGCGCGGCGAGCGCCGCCCGGGATGCCCGGTCGGAGAGCGCGGACGGGCTCGACGAATCCTCCGCGATCGAGAGTGCCGCGAGCGCCACCCCGACGACCAACGCCGACGAAGAGCTGAGCCCGCTCGCGATCGGCAGGTCGGAAGCGATGAGCGCGTCGAGCCCCACCGCTCCCTCTACCCGTGGCGTCGGGACACCTCGGAGATCGGGGTCGGCGGCGCCCCCCGTCAGACCCTCGATCGCGGCGCGAGCGTAGTTGCCCCATGCGCCGGGGGCCTCGGGCTCGATCGGCGCGCGCCCGGGGAACCGCACCGCGTCGTATCCCGCGGCCGCGGTCGACACGCGGACCTCGCTCGCGTCGTTGGGTCGGACGGCGAGCCAGATCGCCCGGTCGATCGCGGCGGGCAGAACCGAGAGCCCGCAGTAATCGATGTGCTCACCGATCAGGTTGACCCGACCCGGCGCGCGCACGAGGAGCGTCGGCGCGGCGCCATAGGTCCGTTCGAACGAACGACGGAGGTCGTCGGGCCGGATCACGGATCGATGGCCAGCTCGTCGACGAGGAGCACGTGTCCCGGTGGCCCCCACCCATCGAGCGACACCCGATCGATCCCCCGCTCGGTCTCGACCAGGATTCGCTCCGCCCGAAAGAGGCCTCGGCCGACGGGTCGGTATCGTCGCAGCACGGTCCGGGTGATCGTCGCGTCCGCCCGCCGTACGTCCCCGCTCCCCGCCGCGAGATCGAACGTCTCGATGAGATCCGGGCCGTAGAGGGTGAGCGCGACCCGACGGGGTCGCCCGGGGAAGTCGAGCACGAGGACGCCGACCTCGAGCCCGCGCTCGCCCTGGAGCGCCGGACCGAGGGCATGCTTCGGAACCCCCTCGGGGAGAAAGGCACGTCCATCGAGTACGAACGGCCGGGTCGCGTCGGCCGTCCAGGAGTGAAACGAGACGCGGAGCCCGAGCGACGCCCACTCGTCGGCGACGGCGCAGTTCGAGCAGATCGGCCGCCCATCGACGTACGTCTCGAAGTCGATCGCGGCGTACTCGCCGTGTCCGATGGGCGCGGTCGCGGGGACGCCGGGGGATCCCGGCGCCCGGAGCCCGCCGGCACCCGGATCGGGCGCCGGCTCCGGAGCCGCTTCCGCCTCCTCCGGATCCGACGGCGTCGAGATCGCCGAGGCGGGCCGTCGGGACGACTCCGGGGACCGGCCAGGGGCCGCGAGCTCCGCCGCCGTCGACGCCGGCGCGGACGCGGGGGCGGGCCCCCGATCCCAGCGGGCGTGGAAGCCGAAGTGCCGCAGCGTCTCGTATCCGACCAATCCCACGAGACCCGCGACGCTCGCGGCCGCGATCGCGCGGAGGGCCCGGAGCGGCGCCGGCGGCCGACCTCGCCTCAGGCGGTGACGATGTCCAGCCGCGGCCACGTCTCCCACTTTCCGCGCGTGAAGTCCGGGAACTCCACGGGTCGGGTCCGCTCGGCGACGGACGTCTCCGACAACGCGCAGACGGCCGAAAGCGCCGCCGCGTCGTAGACGTTCATGTCGGTGGGCACCCCCTCGCGTAGACACTCGATGAGCCGATAGTCCTCGAGGTAGTCCATGCTCCCGTGCCCGCGCTCACCCCCGGCGCCGGCCATCTCGACCCACAACGGGTGCTCGAACTCGGTCGTATACGACTCGGCGTCCGCCCAGCGGTGGCCTTCCTCGCGGCCTTCCACGTACACCCGATTCGGATAGCCCTGGAACAGCCCGCGCGTGCCCTGGACCAGGTGGATGCGGGAGTACGGCCGCGGGAGGTTCGTGTCGTGCGACACGTAGATCGTGCGGCCGAGGGCGGTCTTGATCAGCGTCACGTTCACATCTCCGAGCGCGTATTGCTCGGCGCGCTCCGGAGCGCCCTCGGG
>JAKSCH010000295.1 GCA_022360695.1 Gemmatimonadota bacterium | reverse complement strand
GCTGGCCCGTTATCAACTGGATGTCCTTCGCGGGCACCGCCGACGTGGCCATGTGGGGCTACCGCCGCTTCCGCGAACTGCCCTGGGAGCACCCGGACAAGTGGCTCCGCCACTCGTCGCTCATGTACGCGAGCAACGTCACCACGCCGACCCTGCTTATGACCGGCGCACTCGACCTCCGCACCCCCATGTCGCAGACCGAGGAGTACTACCAGGCGCTCAAGATGGAGCGCGTGCCCACGGCCATGATCCGATTCCGGAACGAGTGGCACGGCACGAGCCGGACACCCTCGAACTTCCTCCGAACCCAGCTGTTTCTCCGGAGCTGGTTCGAGCGTTTCGGGACGCACGACGACGGCGACCATCGGGCCGTGTCGGACGACGACGCCTCGGGTCGCTGATCGAGCGGCCCGGCCCTCCGAGGGAGTCCGCCATCCGGCGTTCGCGGTTTTGGACCAGCTTCGGGCCGGGTCTGGTTTGGGCCGCCACCTCGATCGGCGTGTCGCACCTCGTCCAATCGACCCGCGCCGGCGCCATGGCGGGCTTCGGGTTGGTCGGCGTCATCGCCGTCGCGCTGCTCCTCAAGTACCCGTTCTTCGAGTTCGGCGCGCGCTACGCGTCGGCCACGGGTCGCAGCCTGGTGGAGGGGTACGGTGACATCGGTCGATGGGCGCTGTGGCTCTTCCTGGCGATCACCATCGTCACGGCCATCGTATCCGTTTCGGCCGTCGTCCTGTTCACGTCGTACCTGACGGCCTACGCGCTCGGCATCGACTGGCCGCTGCCGCTCACGGCGGCCGTCCTCATGGGGTTGTGCGGAGGCCTGCTCCTGCTCGGGCGGTATCGCGGGCTCGACCTCACCATCAAAGTGGTGCTCGCGGTGCTCGGGATCTCGACCGTCGCGGCGGTGGTCGTCGCGCTCCCGCGGGCGGACGTGACCACGTTCGAGCTGTTCCCGAGCGGGATCGTCGGTCAGACCGTGCCGTTCGCGTTTCTGCTCGCGTTGATCGGGTGGATGCCCTCGCCGGTGGACGTCGCCGTGTGGAGTAGCCTGTGGACGCTGGCGAAGGATCGTGCCACCGGCGTGACGACGTCCGTGGGCGTGGCGAAGCGCGACTTCATGATCGGGTACGTCGGCACCGGTATCCTCGCGTTGGCCTTCGTGACCCTGGGCGCCACGGTGCTCTACCAAGCCGACGTGGCTCTGAGCGATGCGGGCGCGGTGTTCTCGACCCAGCTCGTGGACCTCTACAGCGATACGCTCGGCGCCTGGTCTCGGCCGTTCGTTCTGCTGGCCGCGGTGACGACCATGTTCTCGACGACCCTCGCGGTGACCGATGGGTTTCCGCGCGCGTTCGCGCGGACGGTGGCCAACCTCCGCTCGGCTCCCGGTGAACGAGTGGAGAAGCGATCCGACTCGGCCTACTGGGGCGGGATGATCGGTCAATCGACGATCGCGATCGTGGTGCTCGCCTTCTTCGCCGGGAGTCTGACGGCCATGGTCGACTTCGCGACGACCGTCGCGTTCATGACGGCTCCGGTGCTGGGGTACCTCAACCTCACGACGGTGACGTCGGACGCGGTGCCTCCGGAGCACCGGCCGGGTCGCGCGATGGTGTCGCTCACCTGGATCGGCTTGGTGCTCCTGGGCGGGACCGGCGTCGCGTACGTGGCGTCCTTGTTCTAGCCTTCCCTCGTGTCGAACCCGACGGATCGAGCCATCGGGCGCGTCGTCGCCCTCTCCCGATACCCCGTGAAGTCGATGCGCGGCGAGTCGCTCGACGCCGTCGAGGTGGTGGAGACGGGTCTTCTCGGCGACCGCGCGTACGCGTTGCTCGACCGCTCGTCCGGACACGTCGTGAGCGCGAAACGGCCGAACCGGTGGCGCGGGATCCTCGATTGGGACGCCTCTTTTCGCGAGCCGCCGACGCCGGGCGGTGACCTGCCCCCGGTCGACATCGTTCCGCCCGACGGCGGAGCCCCGCTCGGCAGCGACGACCCCGATCGTCTGGAGTGCGTCACCAGCGAGGCCTTCGGACAGGCCGTGCATCTGGAGAGCGTGCCGCCGCCCGCCGCCACGTTCGAGTACCACCGGCCCGACCTGGAGGCCGTCGGACGACCGGGGGAGATCACCGAGCACGGGACGCTGCCGGGCACGTTCTTCGACAGCGCGTCCGTGCTCGTGCTGACGACGACGAGCCTCGCCCACTTCGAGTCGCTCGTCCCGGGGAGTCGTTTCGACGTCGCGCGGTTCCGACCCAACGTCCTCATCGAGCCGAACGAGGGCTCGGGCTTCGTGGAGAACGAGTGGGTCGGTGGCGTGCTCGCCCTCGGCGATCGGGCTCGACTCCGGGTCACCGCTCCCTGCATGCGCTGCGTGATGGTCAACCTGGGGCAGGGCGAGCTCGAGCCCGACCGCAGGATCCTCAAGTCGGTGTTCGCGCACAACGACGGCAACGCCGGCATGAAGACGGAGGTGGAGGCGACCGGTCGGGTCGCGGTCGGAGACGACGTGCGGTTCCACCCGGCGACCGAGTGAGCCTCGTGGCGGCTCCGGGCGCCGTGCGACCGGTCGTCGATCGCGTTGCTCGACGCCCCCCGCATCCCCAGTTTCGCCGCGTGAATGTCGCGCTCGACGACCGAGCCAACCCTGCGAGGTGTCCCATGAGACGCAAGAATCGGCCGTTCGCCTTACTCACGCTCCCCTTCCTGATGCTCGCCTGCGGCGGTTCGGATGCCGCGGACGACGCGGGATCCGAGATGGCCGAGACCGCGGCCGCGCCGCCGGCCGCCGCCAGCGCGTCCGGTCTCAGCTGCAACGTGATGGGCGACGCCGAAGGCCGCGCGAGCCCGCTCGAGGAGCTTTCCTTCACCTACGACGGCGGTGAGGGGCTGCTCTGCTACGGCGCCCCCTCGGCCAACGGGCGCGAGATCATGGGCGGCCTCGTTCCGTTCGGCCAGCCGTGGCGCCTCGGCGCGAACGAGCCGACGACGATCCACCTCTCGGCCGCGACGACGATCGGCGGCGTGTCCGTCGAGGCGGGGACGTACTCGATCTACGCGATCCCGGGTGAGAGCGAGTGGGAGTTCTTCGTGAACACCAACGCGGATCGGTGGGGGATCCCGATCAACGATGAGGTGCGGGCCACGGAGATCGGGAGCTTCCGCGCCAGCGCCGAGAGCGTGGCCGACATGGTCGAGACGATGACGTTCGGCCACATGGGGAACGCGCTCTCGCTGTCGTGGGAGAACACCCGGCTGGACATCCCGATCGGGATGTAAGGTCCGTCTCGAGACCCCGGCCGGTTGCGGATGCCGGCCGGGGTTCGCTCCACGCCCGGGCACCGAGCCCGGTGACCGGGCGCGGGTCTACGGTCGGGCGTTGCGCTCCCGCTCCCCGATCGAGGCTCGATCGACCTCGACCCCCCGCAGAAACACGGACGAGATGCGACGCGTGTTCGTGATGTCGTCGAGCGGGTTCGCGTCCAACACGATGAAGTCGGCGCTCTTTCCGGCCTCGATGTTCCCCAGGTCGTCGAGTCCCATGAACGCGGCCGAGCCTCCGGTGGCCGCCACGATGACATCCGACGGCGTCATCCCCGCCCGCACCATGTCCTCCAGCTCCTGGTGCGCGGTCCACGCCGCGCTGCCATCGGTGCCGAACGCGATCCGGATCCCCGCTTCACTCAACCGCGCGAGATTGCGCGCCTGGATCCCGAACGATGCCTGCGCCTCGGGGCGGTCGACCGACGCCTCCTGCATCTCGGCGAGCTCGTCGGCCGGGACCGTTCCGCTCAGCCAACCGAGGTCGAGCGCGACGCCGGGTCCCGGGAGGTTGGGGACCAGCACGACGTCCGGGCGCTCGAGCCAGAGCTCGACGAGCTCGTCATCCACGTCTCGATCGCGGATCCCATGCGCGAACGCGTCGACGCCGGCGCGCAAGAGACCCTTCGCGTCCTCCAGATAGAAGACGTGCGCCGTCACCATGAGCCCGTGCCGGCCCGCCTCATCGATGATCGCGGCGTACAGCTCGGGGGTGAGCTTGTCGTAGCGACCACCGCGATCATCGACCCAGATCTTGACGATGTCGACCGACTGCGCCGCCAGCTCCCGGACCGCGGCGCGCGCCCCGTCCTCGGTCATCACCCAGTGCGGCACCTCGGATCGACCGGGCTCGGGCATGGTGATCCCGCGGCCCGCCGAGAGCGATCGCGCGCCGTGCGGGACCGCCTCCGCGCGCATCTCGAGCGGAACCTCCCCGTCGTCGGTCCCGAGGCTGACGGCGGCGCTCGTCCCGTAGTAGGCCAGGTGCCGGAGCTGGGCCGTCCGTTCCGCGCGGTCGGACGACAGGTGGATGTGCGCGTTGACGATCGCCGGCATGACGGTCTTCCCCGACAGGTCGACGCGCGCGGCCCCGTCGGGCACCTGGATCTCCGAGCGCGACCCGACGCCCGTGAACCGATCGGCATCGACGAGGAAGACCGCGTCCTCGATCACGCCGCCGTCGCCGGTGATCACGCGCGCGCCGTCGTAGGCGACGACCGCGGACGCACCGGTCCCGTCGACCGCCGATCCATCGGTCTCTCCCGTCGTGGAGCACGCGGCGGCGACGATCGCCGTCGTGAGCGCCACGACACTCGTCACGATCGCTCGGGGTCGTCTTTCTTCGTCTCGACGCATGAGAGCCTCGCGGGAACAGGGTTGGCCGGCGTCCGGGCCGTCGATCGTCCGACGCCCGCGCGGGCCTCAGCATGCGTCGGACGCGCTTGCCGGATCAATAGGCCGCGGGAAGGTCGGACATCGAACCGGAAGCGACCCGATGAGCCGGATCGATCTACGGCCCCGAGAGATCGTGCTCGCGGAGAAACGCGCCGAGCGGATCCCAGAGGTCGGACCAGACCGGCGGACAATCGTTGTGCCCGCAGTCCCAGGACACCAGGCGTCCGTTCCGGCTCGCTCGCGCCAGGATCTCGCCGTTCGAAGGCGGGATCACGCGATCGTGCCGACCGTGAAAGAGCAGGATCGGACCGTCGAACGCCGTGACCGCCGTCTTCGAGTCGAAGCGGTCCTTCGCGAGAAACGACGGGAGGCCGTACTTGCGCGTCGCGAGGTGGCCGATGCTGACGAACGGCGACCACAGCACGAGCGCGGAGAGCTCGCGCTCGAGGCTCAACGCGGCCGCGGGTCCCGTTCCCAGGCTGCGGCCGATCGCGATGATACGAGCGGCATCGACGTCGGGCCGCGCCGCCAGCCAATCGTAGGCCGCCAAGGCCGCGGCCCCGATCGAGCGTTCGCTCGGTCGACCCGGTCGCCCGCCGAAGCCCGGGTACTCGACGAACAGCGCGGCGACCCCCAATCGTGCCAACGGCTCGAACGGGCGCACCAAATCGATCGCCAGCTCCGCGTTGCCATGGAACACGATGGCGACCGCGCCGGGCCGGTCGGTCTCCGGGTGTACGCCCGGCCTATCACCGCCGCTCCGTATGGCGGGGACGAACAGGGCCTCGACGGGTCCCGCGGCGCCGACGAGCTCGATCCGCTCGACCGGGGGCGCGGGACCACGCGTCCCGGACCACGACGGCCCGGGACCGAGCCGCGCTCCGGGGTACAGGACGCTCCTCTGTATGAGGAAGAACACCGCACAGTATGCCGCGTAGACCAGAAGCAGCCCGCAGAGCCAGCGAAGCGCGATCGACCCGGTCACTTCCGCGCTATCCCGGGATCGATCTCGGACACGGCTCGGCCGCACCTCGCGAACGGGTCGCTCCGACCGCGACGATCGAGCTCAGGGTGCCGCGTCGAGGTCCCGTCCCTCGCCGAGCTCGCGGATCCAGGCCCGCATGGCCCGCTCGAAGAACTGCGGGTTGAAGATCACCCAGTCGGAAACCGCGTCGGGCAAGGCGTAGGCCGCCGCCGCTTCCTCGGCGGACATGCCCGCCGCGAACGCGGCGCGTCCCGCCGCCTCGACATGATCGATGACGGAGACGTACGTCGTCATCTCCGACGCACCGGAAAGCGGACCATGACCGGGGACGTATATCTTCCTCCCGTCCCCCTGGATCGCCCGAACCGTCTCGCTCAACCGGGTGGGTCGGGCATCGGTGTAGTTGGGGAACCAGCCGTTCCATACGAGGTCTCCGCACCAGGTGACGTCGTCTTCCGGGAGATCGAGGGTCACGTCGCTCTCCGTGTGGCCGAGATAGGGTCGTACGACGACCGTCCGATCGCCGAGATCGATCTCCGTCGGGCGATCGACGTCGATCAGGTCGGCATCCGCCCACAGACGCGCGCGATCCGGCTCGGTCGCGGCGTCGATGCCGGTCGCGACACGGTCCCGGGTCGCGGCGGTCACGCGCAGGTTCGGGGCGTCCTCGGGTGGGGCGAATCCTCCCGCGCCGGCGGTGTGGTCTCCGTGGTGATGGGAGATCACCACGTGCGTGGGGCCGCGACCCGCGAGCATCCTCGCCTGCTCGGCCATCCAGCGCGCGCCCTCGTTCGATCCGGTCCCTTCGTAGATGAGCACGCCGCGTCGTCCCGCGACGATCCCGCCGTTGGAGATGGTGGTGAAGTCACCCGTCTGAGGCGTCGAGATCAACGCCCACAGGCCGGATCCCACTTCCTCGAGGCGACCCCACGGCTCATCCGCGGCCAGCGCTCCCCGCGGTGTCCCCCACCGCCGGAGCACGCCGGGCGTGGCGAACGCCATGCCCGCCGACATGTACGCCAGGCACGAGCCGGCTAGACCGAGAAACGCTCGTCTCGAGCTCGAATCGCTCACGATGTCGACTTCTCCCGCCAGATCCAGGGTGATGCGAACGTACCCAGTATCGCTCCCACTCGTCCGATCCGGGAGACGGAGACGGGGCGGGGGACGACCACCGTCACGTCGTGGGGCGTCGATCCTGCCGCGGACCTCCGGCCGACTCCCCGAATAACTCCCCGACGCCGCGTGTAGCAGAGCTTTCGGCCACGATCTCCAACGTTTGCGGCGGAGAGGCCCGGTGAACAGAACCCATCGAGCGGGGCTCGTCCTTTGGCGAGGCGGGCTGCTGTTGGCGATCGGATACGTCGTCTTCGAGCGCATCCGCGCCATCCTGGCGATCGCCGATCCACAGCTGGAGATCGCCGTCTCCGTGCTTCTCGTGGGGTTGTTCTTCGTGCTCCTGTCGGTCGTGATCGAGCAGGTCCGAGACGCCCGCGCCGCGCGAGAGGTGGAGCGATGAGATCTCTTCGAGTCTTCGGGTTCGCCTTGATGGTCATCGGCGCGTCCCTCGTCCTGATCTGGCTCATCGAGCCGCTGCGCGCGGTCTGGCCCTGGCTGTCGACGCTGCCGCTCCCGGTCCGGATCGGCGTCATCATCGCGGCGGTGGGTCTCGTGGTTCTGCTGGTCTCTCTGATCTACGAGCGCATCCGGGAGCGGGGCGCCGACAAGGATCTGTTGGACGACTTCTGAAGGAGAGTCCGTGATCATCGTCACGACTGATTCCGTCCCGGGGTACGAGGTCACCGAAGCGTTGGGCGTCGTTCGCGGGAGCACGATCCGCGCGAAGCACATCGGCAAGGACTTTCTCGCCGGTCTGCGCACGATCGTGGGCGGTGAGATCAAGGAGTACACCGAGATGTTGATCGAGGCGCGGAACGAGAGCATGAACCGCATGAAGACACAGGCCACCACGCTCGACGCGGACGCCGTGATCAGCGTCCGGTTCGTCACGTCTCAGGTGATGTCGGGCGCCGCGGAGCTGCTGTGCTACGGGACGGCGGTGAAGACGCGAGCGAAGTGACGGTCGGTCCTCGGATCCGCTCCCGGACGACACCCGCGGCCAAAGCCGAGCCGGGGGGCGGAGGCCCGCTCCCATCCGCCGAGTGGCCGGTGTCGACTGTCGACAATATCCTCTCGCATGGTGCTTCTGGACCTGATTCGCCCGTTGATGGCGCGCGGCACGAGACGGGCGCCGTGGACCCGAGCTTCAGGACGTCGGATGAGGCAGATTTCTCGTTGGCGCGGCTCCGTCGAGGTGGGTCTCGTCGGCATCCTGCTCGCGGTGGGAGCGTCGGGCTGGGGCGCCCTCCAGCGCTGGTCGTCTTCCCCCGATCCGGCAGGGCCGAGCGCGGACCGGCTCATCGGCGAGTGGGGCGCGGAGAAGGACTTTCGGCACCTCCGCGGCACCCTCCGGTTGAGGGAGGTCGACGGGGCGTGGGTGGCGAGCATCGCCGATCTACGCGCGACCGCGATTCGAAACGGAGCCTCGTTCACGGTCGAGTTTCCCGACGAGCGCGGCTCGTTTCGCGGCGCGCTCACCGCCGACGGGGCGGCGATCGAGGGCCATTGGATCCAGGCCGCGGGCCAGATCGAGATCTACCGGTTCGCGAGCCCGCTGCGACTCGAGAAGACCACGGCGGGCGTCTGGGAAGGCGAGACGCGGCCCTTCGACGAGCGCTTCGGGTTCTACTTCGTGTTCCGACGCGACGAGACCGGAGTCGTTCGTCCGCTGCTCCGGAACCCCGAGCGGAACCAGGGGATCTTCCTCGGCCTCGACGCGGTGGAGGTGACGGGTCAGACCGTCCGACTCCTCGACGCCGACGGCGAGCAGGTCCTCGAGGGGTGGCTCCACTCCGACGATTCCGTGCTTTCGATTCACTTCCCGTACCGCGGTGGGACGTACGACTTCACGCGTCGGGCGCCACACGAGGCGCCGGGTCTCTACGCACGACCGCACCCGACGTCGTACCGCTACACCGTCCCCCGCTCCGACGATGATGGCTGGACGACGGCGCACGCGTCGACCGTCGGCCTCGATGCGGATCGTCTCGCGGCCCTCGTCCGAGAGATCATCGACACGAAAGCGGACGCCCCCCGCCCACGTCTGATCCAAGGACTGGTGGTCGCACGGCGCGGGAAGCTCGTGCTCGACGAGTACTTCTACGGGTTCCACGAGGATGAGCCCCACGACCTGCGCTCGGCGAGCAAGAGCTTGACCGGGCTGCTGGTCGGTCGCGCCGTCCAGGAAGGCGTCGTGACCACCGACACGCGCGTCTACGACGTGTTTCCCGAGAGCACCGGTCACCCCGACCCGAGGAAGGCCGACCTGACGGTCGGACACCTGCTCACGATGAGCTCGGGCTACGACTGCGATGACAACGACTACGGAAACCCGGGCAACGAGGATCGGATGCAGAGCCAATCGGACCAACCCGATTGGCTGCTCTACACGCTCGATCTTCCGCTGTCTCGTGCCCCCGGCGAAGCGGGGGTGTATTGCAGCGGCGGCATCAACCTGCTGGGCGGGATCGTGGCCCGAACGACGGGCACGTGGCTTCCCGAGTTCTTCCGCACCCGCTTCGCGGGGCCGATGGAGATCGATACCTACCTATGGAATCTCGATCCCATCGGCAGAGGATACGCGGGGGGAGGACTCCGTCTCCGTCCTCGCGACTTCCTCAAGTTCGGGCAGCTCGCGCTGGACGGAGGTCGGTGGCGCGGTGACTCTGTGCTCGATCGGGATTGGATCCAGCGCTCGTTCGTCGCGCGCTCCTCGATCAACGCCGACGATGATTACGGATACACCTGGTGGCGGACCGAGCACGAATCGAACGGACGCGCGTTCGAGTCCTGGTCGGCGACCGGGAACGGCGGACAGCTCCTGATCGTGGTCCCCGATTTCGAGCTCGCGGTGGCGTTCACCGGTGGCAGCTATCGGGATTTCCGCACGTGGATCCGCTGGCGCGACGAGCTGATGCCGCGCTTTATCGTCGACGCGATCCGGGACTGAGCGACGGTCGCCTAGTGTGGTGCATCAAAAGTCCCTTGCCATTCGAGCGGCGCTGCATCCCGCTCGCCGGCGTTGCTCGATCGCGACGTAGCTATGGCTACGCCTTCGCTCTCGCGCCTTGGCGAGCGGGCGCCTCACCACTCGCGGTGCTCAAGGGACGTTTGATGCACCACACTAGCGAGCTCGCAGCACCTTCGCGGGATCGACCCGGCTGGCACGCCGCGCCGGTAGCCACACGGCGCACACCGCGATCGCGAGCAACACGAT
>JAKSCH010000364.1 GCA_022360695.1 Gemmatimonadota bacterium | reverse complement strand
TCGAAGCCGTGTCGCCCCCGATTTTCAAGCAGCAAAAAGACCGCGCGGTCCGCGACCGCACGGTCTCGAGTTTCCAGCTCGTACGTCTCATGGTACACGGTCGGTTCTCGGCCGGTTCCGCGCAAGTTCCGGACCCCCTATACTCGACGACGCCGAAACCACCAGCGTCCAGGGAGCTGGATCCAATGGCGATGATGCCCACGTGCGAGGGCAGGAGATAAATATGCGGTTGCGGGACTTTTTTTCGACCGATGCGATCAAGCTCGATCTCGAAGCGGAGACGAAAGACGATGCGCTCAAGGAGCTCGTCGCGTGTCTGGGACTCGACGAGAAATCCGAGGGGATCTTGTTCAAGATGCTCAAGCGCCGAGAGAACCTGGGCTCGACGGGCATCGGTCGAGGGATCGCCATTCCGCATTGTCGATCGCTGGTCGTCACGCGGCTCCGGGTCGCGTTCGGCCGAAAGCTGTCCGGCCTCGACTTCAAGGCGATCGACGAGAAGCCCGTGCGCTACGTGTTCCTCATCGTGGCGCCGCCGCTCGAGGTGTCCAACCAATACCTGCCCGTGCTCGGCAAGATCGCGCAGTTCGGAAAGGAAGTCGACGTACCCGACGCCCTCTCGAACCTCACGGCACCCCAGGAGTTGATCTCGCTCCTCGAGAGCAAAGGGATCTGACGAGCCGCCCATGCACCCACAGCTAGAGCTGTTGCTCGAGATCCAAGATCTGAAGATGCAGCGCCGTGGGTTGGCGGATGGTACGCTCGGCGCCGTCGAGTCGGACGTATTCGACATTCGCGTGGACGAGGCGCTTCAGGTTCTGGATGACAAAGTGGGCGAGCTCGAGGGTCGGTTGGAGGACAACGTCCGCGAACGGTACGAGCTCGTCTCGGGAAAGGGTCCTCGCGTCGTCGCGCCGGTGCTCAACGGGATCTGCTACGGCTGTTTCGTCGCCATCGCGACGGCGCGGTCTTCCGAAGCGGACCGGAATCGGCGCGTCGAATCGTGCGAGTACTGCGGCTGCTTCCTGTATTACGTGGACTGACCGGATCGCACCAATACCCGACCTTCACCCGTTCGACGGGTTACCCCCTCGCGATCGAGGTATTCCAGCAGGGGGATCAGATACTTCCTCGACAGCCCGAACTCATCTTTGAACGCGATGGGGGCGGCGGGGCGCCCGTCGGCCAGCAAGACCCCGACGCGAGTGGCCAGCTCGTCGAGCGCGTCGACGCTCACGTGTAGCTCGGGCGTGACTGCGCGCGTGGTGGCGTCGTCCTGTAGCAGTCGAAGCAAGTCGTCCAACACCGGTCGCGCCAGTCGGTGCCGTTTCGCCAGCTCACCCACCGTGGGTGGCTGGAGGCCGGCGCCGCGGATGGTCTCGACCAACGCGTCGCGCGCCGCGACTTCGCTCTCGGTGAGCTCCGGTCGGTGACCCGGAAGCGAGAGTCGCGGGCCGTTCTCGATCACGACGCCGTGATCCAACGCCTCGCCGATGGCTCGCTCGACGAGCTCCGGCGCGCACGTCTCGCCGAGCGCGGAACGAAGCGCCTCCTTCGACACGCCGGCCGCCCGGCGATCGGCCGCGTGAAGCTGCTCCATGGCCGCGACGACCGCCTCCCCGGCTTCCCGCGCCGCGGAGCGCGGGAACCAGCGCGCACCGATCCGCTCGACGTCCGCGTCGCCGATCGACGCGATCTCGTTCAGCGCACGTCCGCTGGTCAACGGGAGGTCTCCGGATGGAATCCCGCGCAGACCACCGAGCGACACGCTGGCTTCGATGGCTCGCACGGGGTCGCCGCTCAGGATGTCCCGCCAAGCCGAGCCGCGCTCCGTCCACCGAGCCGGTGGATCGAGCTCGGCGATCCGCGCGCCACCGATCGTGCGAACGGGCGAATAGAACCGCAGGATGGCGCGATCGCCCACGCGCACCACCATCGGGGTCTCCAGATCGAGCAGCGCCCACGCCTCGGTGCCCGGCGCCTGGGGCTCACGCCCGACGGTCCCGACGCGGGCCATGGCCTCGCGGGTGCCCACGTAGACGCGGACGCGCTGGCCGTGCTCGATCATGCGCGGGGTCCCGGCGAGCGCGGCCAGCCGGACGCCGAGCCGCGATGTCTCGCGCCACCCCGACTCCTTCACGATCACGCTCCCGCGCGTCACCTCATCCGCCGCGAGTCCCACGAGGGCCAGCGCGCAGCGACGTCCCGCCGCCACCGCGGACCGCGTCTGATCGTGGACCTGTAGACCGCGGACCCGCGCCGCCCGATCGCCGGGGTAGACCCGTACGGTGTCGCCCGTCGTCACCGAGCCGCTCCACACGGTGCCGGTGACGACCGTGCCGGTCCCGCGGATCGAGAACGCCCGGTCGACGGGGAGACGGAACAGGTCCTCGACCCGCTTCGATCGCGCGCTCCCGATGGCGTCTCCGAGCGCGACGCGCAGGGCCTCGAGCCCCGCGCCCGTCTTGGCGGAGACCGGCACGACGGACCACTCCGCGGTCGCCGGCGTCTCCGCCAACAGCTCGCGCGTGGCTTCCATCGCGAGCTCGAGCCATTCCTCCTCCACGTTGTCGACCTTCGTCAGCGCGACTACACCGCGGTCGACGTCGAGCAGACGCGCGATCGCGAGATGCTCACGCGTTTGTGGCATCGGCCCCTCATCGGCGGCGATCACGAGCAGCAATGCGTCGATCCCCGTGGCGCCGGCGAGCATGTTCTTGAGAAAGTCCTCGTGGCCCGGTACGTCGACCACGCCGATCTCCACGTCGTCGTCCAGATCGAGCGGCGCGAACCCGATGTCGATGGTGAGCCCGCGCTCGCGCTCTTCGCGCCAACGATCCGTTTCGACGCCGGTGAGCGCTCGCACGAGGGATGTCTTCCCGTGGTCGACGTGACCCGCGGTCCCGATCACCACCCCTCGCTTCTCGCTCATGCGCGTTCTCGTTCGATCACGGACGCCATCGTCGGTCCCGAAGACTCAACCGAGCCGCTTGAGGAACTCGAGCGAGCGCAGGTTCGCCCCTTCCGTCAGGTGATAGCGAATGAAATCGGCCAGCCACCCCGCCTGACGCCCCGCACCGTTCCGCGAGGTGCCGCCGGCGACGAGCGCGCGCAGCTCGCGGAGCTCGTCCGCATCGAGTCCGGGTCCGGACGGCGCGCAACGACTACAGACCAGGCCACCCGCGGCGTAGTCGAAGCGGGCCCGTTCTTCACCGATCGGCTCCCCGCAGGCCATGCAGTGTTCGAGCTCGGGTCGAAACCCGAGCGCGGCGACGAGATTCCACACGTGCTCGAGCCCGATCCCGGGTGCGGTCGAACGCGCGCGTGTATGGAGCGCGTCGAGCCCATCCCGCAGGACCCGGAACAGGTCGTCGTCTCGGTGCTCGGGCGCGAGCCGCATCACCAGCTCGCACAGCACGGAAGCGACCGTGAAGTGATCGAGCGATCCGCCGAGCGCGCG
>JAKSCH010000356.1 GCA_022360695.1 Gemmatimonadota bacterium | reverse complement strand
GGACGCTCGATCGCCAGGTCGCTCGGCCGCAAGTTCGTCCGCATATCGCTCGGGGGCGTGAGGGACGAGGCCGAGATCCGCGGTCACCGCCGGACCTACATCGGCGCTATGCCTGGCAAGATCATCCAGAGCATGAAGAAGGCGGGGAAGGGCAACCCGGTATTCCTGCTCGACGAGATCGACAAGCTCGGCGTGTCGTTCCAGGGGGATCCGTCCGCGGCACTGATGGAGGTGCTGGATCCCGCACAGAACGACTCCTTCCAGGATCACTATCTCGGCGTGGGATTCGATCTGTCGCAGGTGCTCTTCATCGCGACGGCGAACGTGTTCCAGCAGATCCCCGGGCCGCTCCGCGACCGCATGGAGGCGATCGAGTTCCGCGGTTACACGGAGGCGGAGAAGCTCGAGATCGCCAAGCGCTATCTCCTGCCGCGCCAGACCAAGCTGAACGGGCTCCTCCCCGAGCAGATCGATGTCGACGAGGAGGCGCTTCGGACGATCGTGACCGGATACACGCGCGAGGCGGGGGTCCGTAATCTGGAGCGCGAGCTCGGATCGGTGTGCCGAAAGTCGGCTCGAAAGATCGCGACCGGCGAGGTCGAGGTCGTGGAGGTCGGCGTCGAGAACCTACGCGAGCTGTTGGGGCAGCCGAAGGTGCACCCCGAGAGGAAGATGGAGGAGGATACGGTGGGAGTCGCCACGGGGATGTTCTACACGCCCGTGGGCGGTGACATCATGCTCGTCGAGACCAGCGTCCTCGAAGGCAAGGAAGGGCTCGTGCTCACCGGCCAGCTCGGCGACGTGATGAAGGAAAGCGCGCAAGCGGCGCTCACCTACGCGCGTTCTCACGCGTCCGATCTGCAGTTGATCGAGGAGCGCCTCCGCGAGCACGAGATCCACATCCACGTCCCGGCGGGCGCCATCCCCAAGGAGGGGCCTTCGGCCGGGATCGCGATGGCCGTCGCGCTGGTGAGCGCACTCGGCGACCACCCGGTGCGTCACGATGTGGCGATGACCGGCGAGATCACGCTCAGTGGACGCGTGCTCCCGATCGGGGGAGTGAAAGAGAAGGTCCTCGGCGCGTGTCGCGCCGGGATCGATCGGATCATCCTCCCGAAGGACAACGAGGGGGATCTCGAAGATCTGCCCGATCACGTGTGCGACCAGCTCGAGTTCCACCTGGTGGAGGATCTTCACGGGGCCCTCGCCGCCGCGCTGTCGAACGTCGAGCTCGGCGATGGCAAGCTCGAGTTCTCCCTCAACGGGCGCGCTTCGTCCAAGCCGCTCCTCCGTACGACGGGTGAGCCCGCGGAGACGGAAGATCCGGAGTCGATCCCGGTGACGAAGGAGGCGTAACCTCGCCCCGATGCCAGAGGCGCGGTGGATGACCGTCCGCTTCGACCGGGGACGGCCGAGCCGGTCGTGGACCGCGGGCTTGCCGAGGGCCCTACGCGTCGCGCGGGATCAGCTCTCGAATGGAATCGAGCATCACGTCGGGCTTTTCGGGCGCGAGCTCCTCTTCCGAGAAGGGTCCCCACAACGCGGCGATCGTGCGCACGCCCGCGCCCCGACCCGAGCGCATGTCCCAGATCGAGTCGCCTACGTACGCCGCGGCGCCCGCTGAGATCCCCAATCGTTCGAGCGCGAGCCGGACCGGCGCGGGGTCCGGCTTGTGGGGGATCGGCTCGTCCGACGTGACGATCACGTCGAACATCGCCGCGTCGAGCCCGCACGCCGCCAGACTCACCCCGGTGCCGCGTTTTGCCTTGCTCGTCACGATTCCGAGAGCGTGTCCGCGGTCGCGAAGCGACATCAGCGTCTCTTCGACATCCGGAAACCGTCGGATGTACCGCTCGTGCTCCCGCAGGTTGTGCTCGACGTAGGTGTCGACCATCGCTTGAACGCCCTCGGGCGTATCGGTGAACGCCTTGAATTGCGTGCGAAGCGGCTGGCCGAAGGTCGCCAGCCAAACGTTGTCCGGCGGCACGTCCCCGAGGTGCACCCGCATCGTGTGTCTCCACGACTCGAGGATGAGCTCCGCCGAGTCGACGAGCGTGCCGTCGAGGTCGAAGAGGATCGCGTCCAGGTTTTTCGTAGGCATGAACCCGAGGGTGTCGGACCGGCTCGTCGAGGGCAAGCTCGGATCACTCCGATCCGCGGACGCACGCCCGGACCGCGCGCCCCCCGCCGGACTCGGTGGCCGTCCGCTCCCGAGGACCCGATACTCCGCGGATGAACGAAACACCATCGATCCGACGGGTGGCGATCAACACCGGTGGCGGCGATGCCCCCGGTCTCAACGCGGTCATCCGGGCGGTGGTCCTCGCCTCGATCCACCGTGGCTGGGAAGTATTCGGGATCGAGAACGGGTACGGCGGTCTCCTCGCCGACGAGCCGGGAGGGCTGACGCCGCTCGGTCGCGAGGACGTGCGCGGGATCACGCACCGCGGCGGCACCATCCTGGGCACGACGAACCGCGGCAACCCCTTCGCGTGGCCGGCGAGCGACGGGGGGGCGGAGCCCCGAGATCGATCCGATGAGATCGTGGCCCGATTTCGGGAGCTCGAGCTCGATGCCCTGCTCGCCATCGGAGGAGACGGGAGCCTCCACATCGCGCGTCGGCTCTCCGAGAAGGGTCTCCCCATCGTCGGGATTCCGAAGACGATCGACAACGACCTCTGCGCGACGAGCCTCACGTTCGGTTTCCTGACCGCCGTCGAGACCGCGACGGATGCGATCGGCAAGCTGCACTCGACGGCGGAGAGTCACCGCCGCGTGCTGGTCGTCGAGGTCATGGGGCGGGACGCGGGGTGGATCGCCCTGTTCAGCGGACTCGCGGGATCCGCCGATGTCATCCTGATCCCCGAGATCCCGTACGACATCGCGAGCGTCTGCGCCAAGATCGAAGAGCGTGAGGCGGCGGGACGGGGGTTCAGCATCGTGTGCGCCGCCGAGGGCGCGATGCCGACGGGCGGCGACGTGGTGATGAAGACGGTGCCTCGGGGCTCGGGCGAGCAGATCCGCCTCGGTGGGATCGGGGCGCAGGTAGCCCGCCAGATCGCGGATCGCACCGGGAAGGAAACCCGCTCGCTCGTGCTGGGGCACCTACAGCGGGGCGGCGCGCCGATCTCGTACGACCGCGTCATGTCGCTTCGTTTCGGGGCCGCGGCGGTGCGCTGTGTGGCGCGCGGCGACTTCGGGACGATGGTCGCGCTGGACCCTCCGGAGGTGCACGCGGTCCCGTTGGAGGAGGCGCTCAGGGGCGTGAAGAAGGTGCCCGTCGATGGCGACACCGTGTTGGCCGCGCGGGCGCTCGGGGTCTCCTTCGGCGACTAGTGTGGTGCATCAAAAGTCCCTTGACCACCGAGAGTGGTGAGGCGCCCGCTCGCCAAGACGCGAGAACGAAGGCGTAGCCATAGCTACGTCGAGATCGAGCAACGCCGGCGAGCGGGATGCATCGCCGCTCGAATGGC
>JAKSCH010000434.1 GCA_022360695.1 Gemmatimonadota bacterium | reverse complement strand
CGGTGGTGGTGGCGGCGGCGCGGCCGGCGCCGAGGAGCTCGCGGATCTGTTCCAGCTCGAGCTCGACCGGCTTCGGAACCAATACGAGAGCGTCCGCCGCGGTGAGCAGCAGCAGCAGGATCAACAGGTCGACGAGGCGATGCAGAAGCTGGAGGAGCTCGCGCGTCGGCAACAACAGATGAACGAGCGCGCCGCCGCTCAGCCGCGAGGCGCGGGTGGCGGCGGTGGCGGTCAGCAGTCCCTGATCCAGGAGACCGAGGAGCTGGCGCGGCAGCTCGAGCGACTCTCGCGGCAAGGCGAGCGTCAGGATCTGGAGGAGGCCGCCCGGCGTCTGGAGCAGGCGGCGAACCAGATGCGACAGGCGCAAGCGAGCGGGCGCCAGGGGCAGGGTCAGGCCGAAGCTTCCAACGCGCTCGACCGGCTACGCGACGCGCGTCGCCTGCTCGAGAACCGTCAGACGGCGGCGATCGAGCGTCAGGTGAGCGATGCGCTCCAGCGGGCCGAGCGCATCGTGGAGCGGCAGCGCGATCTCGCCGAGGACGTGGCGGAAGACGCGGGCGGCTCGGACCCGGCGCGGATGCAGTCGCTGCGAAACCGCAAAGACGAGCTGGCCCAAGAGGTCGATCGACTCGAGACCGATCTCGATCGCATGGCGCGCGACGCGCGGCGCGAGCAACCGCAAGCGTCTCGGGGTCTCGGCGAGGCGGCCGAATCGATCCGCGAGAGCCGTTTGCGCGACAAGATCCTCTTCTCGAAGGGCGTCCTCGGGACCCGCTCCGATGAGTACACGCAGAACTTCGAGGAACAGATCACGAACGACGCGGAGAACGTTCGAGACCGCGTGGCCGCCGCGCGCGACGCGTTTCAGGAGTCGGACCCCCGCCGGTTGGGCCAGCAGCTCGACGAGACGCGCGACCTGGTCCGAGGGCTCGAGTCGCTCCAGGAGCGCATTCAACAGCGCGGCGAGGGCGAAGGCGAGGGGGACCAAGAAGGGCAGGGTCAGCAAGGCGAAGGTCAGCAACGCGAAGGTCAGCAGGGCGAAGGCCAACAGGGCCAGGGCCAGCAGGGGCAAGGGCAACAGGAGGGGGGACAGCAAGGCCAAGGTCAGCAGGGCCAAGGAGGGCAGGGCGGCCAGGGCCAAGGACAGGGCGGCAACCAAGCCGGTGGCGCAGGGTTCGCGCCGGGCGCCGGTGGCGGCGGT
>JAKSCH010000145.1 GCA_022360695.1 Gemmatimonadota bacterium | reverse complement strand
GCAGCCGCGCGTTCAGCGCCGGATCACCGCCGCCCTCGCGCGCCGCGATCGTGATCTCCTTCACCAGCTTGGAGAAGACCTTGCCCTTGGCCTTGTCGTTCGCGGCCTTCTTGCGCTTGATCTTGGACCACTTCGAATGACCCGCCATCCTTTACCGGGCGGCTACGGAAGGCTGCGAGAATCGCCGCATCCCGGCGTTGCGTGCGCGCTCGTCTCGCTGCGACGTACGTTCGAGTACGCCTCGCTCGCTCGCTTCACGCGCCTTGGCCTGCGGCGATTCTCTGTGCCTTCCTCGTGTACCTGTCACCGACATCGTCGATCAGTCTTCCACCGTCGATCCGTTTTCCGCCGTCGATCAGTCTTCCTCGGCTCTGGCCTTGGCCTCGGCCACCACCTTCTCCTGCACGTGGGGCGGGACCTCTTCGTACGCGGCGAGCTTACGGGTGTGGAAGGCCTTTCCGTGGGAGAAGGAACGCAGCGCGGCCGAGTACTTGTAGAGCTCGGCCTGCGGGACCATGGCCTTCACGACCTGGCGTGAGCCCTTGGCGTCCATGCCCAGCACGCGGCCACGGCGCTGGTTGAGGTCGCCCATGACCTCGCCCATGAACTCCTCGGGCGTCTCTACCTCGACCTCCATGATCGGCTCGAGGATCACGGGGCGTGCATCGAGCGCTACTTTCTGAAACGCGATCGAGCCGGCGATCTGGAACGCGAGATCCGAGCTGTCGACCGCGTGGTGCGATCCGTCGAAGCACTCGGCTTGGAAATCGACCAACGGATACCCGGCGAGCACGCCCTTCTGCGCGGCCTCTTCGATGCCCTTGCTGACGGCGGGCACGAACTTGGTCGGAATCACGCCGCCCTTGATCGAGTTCTTGAACTCGTACCCCTCGCCGCGGGGCCTCGGGCTGAGCCGGATGTGGCAGTCGCCGAACTGGCCGCGACCGCCGGATTGCTTCTTGTGTCGCCCCTGGCCCTCCGCCTGCTTGGTGATCGTCTCGCGATAGGCGATGTTCGGCGCGTGGGTCTCGACGTTGACGCCGTATTTCCGCGTCAGACGCTCGAGCGAGATGTTGAGGTGGATCTCCCCGAGACCGCGGATGATCGTCTGACCGCGCTCCGGATCGTAGCCCGAGGTGAACGTCGGGTCCTCCTCGTGCAGCTTGGCGAGCCCGTTTCCGATCTTGTCCTCGTCGCCGCGCGACTGCGCCGTCACGGCGAGCGAGATGTCGGTTGCCGGCCATTCGATCCCGTCGAGCGTGACCGTCTTCGCATCGGCGCACAGCGTGTCGCCCGTGTGGGTGTCGCGGAGCTTCGCGACCACGCCGATGTCGCCCGGGCTCAGCGACTCCACCTCCATCCGCTGCGAGCCGTGTGGGATCGAGAGGTGAGCGATCCGCTCGTTGGCCGAGCGCTCCGGGTTGAGGAGCGTGAGGCCGTTCTTCACTTCCCCACCGAACACGCGGAAGTAGCTGAGATCGCCGATGTGCGGCTCGGACGTCGTCTTGAAGACCAGCGCGGCGATCGGCGCGTCGGTCGTCGCCGCGATCTCGACCTCGCCGGCGGCGTTCTGCGCCACCTGGGGGGGCGCCTCCGCCGGCGACGGCGCCAGCTCGACGATCCGGTTCAGGAGCTGGCGGACCCCGCGGCTATCGGACCCGGCGCCGCAGAAGACCGGGAACGCTTCGCCGCGGAGCATCGCCTGCGCGAGCCCGATGATGATCTTGTCGCGATCGAGCTCCTCGCCCTCGAGATACGCCTCGAGCAGGTCGTCGTCGGCCGCGGCGATCGCCTCGACCATCTGCTCGCGAAAGTCCTCGACCCCGGCCGCGAGCTCTTCGGGGATCTCGCCCTCCTCGTACTCGCCCTTGTCCCCTGGCTTGAAGGTGTGGGCCTTCATCGTGAACAGGTTCACGATGCCCTCGAAGTCCGGCCCCGACCCGATCGGCACCTCGACCGGGATCGCGGCCGGCGAGAGCGTCTCCTTGATCTGCGTGAAGGTCTCGCGGAAGCTCGCGTTGTCGCGGTCCATCATCGAGACGAAGATCATCCGAGGGAGCCCCTGCTCGTCGGCGGCCGCCCAGGTGCGCTCCGTCCCGACCTCGACCCCGTGCACGGCGTCCATGACGCAGATCCCCGAATCCGCGACGCGAAGCCCCGCCATGACCTCGCCCAGGAAGTCGAGATATCCGGGGGTGTCGATCAGGTTGATCTTGGCGCCCTGCCAGTTGGCGTGCGCGACGCCGAGGTTGATCGAGATCTTGTGGTCGGTCTCTTCGGGAGTGAAGTCGGTGAGGGTGTTGCCTTTGTCGATCTCGCCTTTGCGATTCGTGCTGCCGGCCACGTAGCACATCGAGTCCACGAGCGTGGTCTTCCCGCACCCCCCGTGACCGAATACGACCACGTTTCGGATGTTGGGTGTCGCAAATACCGAGGCGGCAGCCGCCATCGAATCCCTCCTCTGCAGCGTTCTCCGAAGTCCCGTCGTGTGGGGCGCGAACAGCGGATCCTATCGCGCGGGGCAGTCATTCTAGAAAGCTGGGGAGGAAAACTCCAGGCGGGGACGGAGAGGAGCCAGAACGGCGGTAGGGCTCCTATTCGACACTGCAGGGGCCCTCGTAGACCTCCCGCCTAATCTCGGGATAGCCCGCCAGCGTGGAGAGGACCTCGCCCTCGAAATCGCTTTATGCGTCTAGGGTTATAGCGGATCCCGGGGCGCATCTCGTGACGTGTCCATCAGAGATGAGCATGTCTCTCGCGATCGCGGTTCGAAGAGCTGATCGACCAGATACGCGAGCATGGTGCCCTGTGGAGGCGGTAGAGGGCGGGTGTTCCACCGGTTACGCACACCCGAATCGCCATCAGCCGATTCGTGACACTCCGCCTGGACGTCCGTTTTTCGTTCCGACGAGCCCCATGACGGCGTCTCCCCTGCTCTTGGTCCCGTTTACGACGAGTTCCCACGACCCGACCAGCAGCGCAACGAGATCGATGTGTAGTGCCACGTCAGCCCTAACTTCCTGGCAGCACGCTTAACACTAGGGGCGGTGCTTCGAGTCGACCGACCCATGGATGTTCATGTGGGCAACCCGCTACGCCACAGGACACGTCGTACGAGAGACTGATTGTATACGTACCGGGCTCGTCGAAGGATGCTTCGGAGAAGCACCGAACGTCCGCACTGCGATACCCCCCTGGGTCGCACGTCAGATCGAACACTCTACCTACAAGACCGCCACGCGGCAGCAGGATGTCGGTTACCTCCTCCGGGAAGTGGCCTGGCTCGCCAACAAACGTCTCGACTTGCCTGCCCATCTCTGCCTCCACCCGAATTAGCAGATAAGCGCCAAGGTCGAGGCGAGCCCGCGTGAGTATCGGTTCTTCTCCATCGTTGGCGAGGCCAACGAAGACTTTGACAGAGTTCCCTGGAACGACATCGTCGTCGAGCAGACATGCAACAAGCCGAAGCTCCGCCCCGTTCTCAGAAGCCTCGGGAAGTCGTGGACATACCTGACTTTGTTCGGTCTGTCTTCCTGAAGCCTGCGAGCACGCTGCAACGATTCCGGTGACG
>JAKSCH010000518.1 GCA_022360695.1 Gemmatimonadota bacterium | reverse complement strand
GGCCCTGACGACGACCTTCCAGTACGATCGGGCGGGTCGGGTCACCTCCGAGATCGATCCCCACGGCCAAACGGACGTAACGGTTTACGACAAGGCAGGGAACGTCATCGAGAGCCGGCCCCGCCACCTGAGTGGTGGGGCGATCACCATGGTGTACGACGTCCTGGGCCGCATGACCGACCAGATCGTTCCGTCGACGCACCGCGACAGCGAGCTGCGCGGACTGGCCGACTTCACCCCGTCGAGCGTGCCCGCGGTCGAGAACCCCACATACCCGCGGCACCCGACGCCGGGAGCGGCGAACGACGGATACGACACCCCAGCCGACACGGCGACGTTCACCTACGACGCCGTGGGGAACATTCTCACGGCCAACAACTGGGCCGCCGAGGTCAGCCGGACCTGGAACGCAGATGGGACGCTGGCATCCGAGACCTTGGACGTCGCGACTGTGCTCGATACGACGTTCAACGTGCACGAGTACACCACCGACTTCGAGTACGACGTCGCCGGACGTCTCGAGAAGATCAAGCACCCCCAGAACCTGTGGCCCTCCGGCGTGTCGTCGTACGAAACGGTGTACGACTACGACGCCGTCACGGGTGGGATCTCGCAAGTCACCGATCCCGAGGACAACACGTACACGTACGGCTACGACCTGGCCGGACGGATCGACGCAATCTCGCTTAACGGCGAGGTCGATGAGACGATGGAGTACTACCCCGACGGATTGCTCAAGCGTCACCAAGTGACCGCGGGGACCGCGCAGCTCCGCGACGACCAGTTCACGTACGATCCACGCGGGAAGCTGATCGCCAGCTCGGGATCCGTCGGGCTCAAGGAACAGTTCGCCGCCACGTACGCCGGTCTCGGCTACCTGATGGAGTCCACGCTCGACTCGGACGCGGTAGGGATCGTCGGGAACGACCTCCACTACTTCCGGAAGGAGTCGTTTCAGTACGACGGGCTGGGCAGTCAGATCAGCGCGATGGACTCGACCGAGGTGATCAACTCAGGTACTGGCGGCGGTAGCGGCTCGATCGGTGGGTTCAACACCCGAGGCTATACGTACTTCACCCCGGCCAACGACACGCTAAGTATGGGCGTGAGCCGGTTAGCCAGCGTGACGACCGCGGTCACCAAGAACGAATACGAGTACGATCTCGCAGGCAATACGATCTTCACGGAAGGGTTTCCGACGAATGTCCCGAGTGGTGCGGGCTCGTGGGATGACCGAGCCACGTACTACAACGCGCTTGGACAAGTGGCAGCTTCCGAGCGTCGAACGATGGCGAACAAAGAGCCCATCCCGGACGGCTTCTTCCAGAGTGTCCAAGAGGATTACCGGTACGACGCGCTCGGTCGCCGGATTCTCGTGCGGACGCGCCGCTACTGCGACAACCACCCGCAGCTACAGTTCGAGGCTGGGTGCAGCGCCGACTGGGTGCGGCGGACGGTATGGGCCAACAATCAGGAGCTCTGGGAGATCCAGATGCCCGACGCGACGGACACTACGGGCGTCGATCTTCGTGAGCTCGATGTCGGTATCAGCGCATACGACCAGAGCGTACTCGCACTCGGCAGTATCCGGATCGATAACAACCCGTACTTCGGGCGAGTCGCCTACACGTATGGTGCGAACGGCGTCGACAAGCCGGTAGCCGTGCACCGATACGAGTACTCCGATCATCCCGATGATGGGTCGATGATCACGTGGCCGCGGACCACGAACATGCTGCTGTGGAACTTCCGGGGGCAGGTCGACAACTCGCGGTACTCCGACGGCTCAACGCACGTGTGCGACGGCCCGGCGAATCCGACTCGGTGTATCTTCGAGGCGTGGCCGCCCGGCATGTTCGCCTATAACCGAGTGGAGTACGAGCAGTTCGGCTTCTGGCACGGCTCTGTGCCGAGAGACAAGCGGGACGCGACGGGAACGCACTACCGCCGCAACCGGTACTACGATCCAAACACGGGTCAATTCACCCAAGAAGATCCCATCGGACTCGCCGGTGGGCTCAACCTCTATGGGTTCGCAGGGGGCGATCCGATCAACTTCTCCGACCCGTTCGGGCTCATGCCCTGCGACCCGCCTGAGATTCCCTGTGACAATCCGAATGCGGCCCAAGCACTCGCACATTTTGTAGGTGGTAGCGGTGCGCCGCTGACGATGTCGTTCCTAACGGTCAACACGTCGTCCGTCCGTGCACGCGATTTTCCGGATGTGGATGCGATCATCGGCATGGGAGGTCAGGGTACCTTTGAGATCGACGACAGGACGACTTTGAGCGTGCCAGGATCTCAGGGGCTGGTTCTTGGTAACATCACGCTCAGTGTTCAGGGGACGCTGACGGTAGGGTGCGAGAAGTTGTGTGAGTTCAACTTCAGGGGCACCCTGAAAGCATTCGATGATGTCTTCGACTTCAATCCATCGACGCACAGGAGTGTGCTCGGGGAAGCGGCGACAGCCGTCGGACGGGCGATTCC
>JAKSCH010000130.1 GCA_022360695.1 Gemmatimonadota bacterium | reverse complement strand
CGCAGCAGCTTGCGCTTGGAGACGATGGTGTATTCCAGGTTCAGGCGCGCGAACTCGTATTGCCGGGGCACGGGCTCCGGAGCCTCGACTTCCTCGAGCAACCAGTCGTAGATGGCCCGGTTGTTCACGAACTCGAGCGTGCACAGCGAGTGCGTGATGCCCTCGATCCCGTCGGACTGCCCGTGTGCCCAGTCGTAGAACGGGTAGATCGGCCACGCGTCACCGGTCCGGTAGTGATGCGCGTGGCGGATCCGGTACATCAGCGGGTCGCGCATCTTCATGTTAGAGGCCGCGAGATCGATCCTGGCGCGAAGGACGTGCTCGCCGTCCGCGAATTCCCCCGCCCGCATCCGGCGAAACAGATCGAGGCTCTCCTCGATGGGGCGGTCTCGGTACGGGCTCGGCCGGCTCGGCTCCTTCACGGAGCCGCGGTAGGCGCGGATCTCCGCCTCGGACAGGCTGTCGACGTACGCGAAGCCGTCCTCGATCATACGGAGCGCCATCCGGTACAGCGCCTCGAAGTAGTCCGACGCGTATCGAATCTCGCCGTCCCAATCGAACCCGAGCCACGCGATGTCGCGCGCGATGGCCTCGACGTAGGCGGGGTCCTCGGTCGTCGGATTCGTGTCATCCATCCGGAGCGTCGTCCGACCCCCGTACTCGGACGCCACGCCGAAGTTGAGACAGATGGCCGACGCGTGGCCGATATGCGGGAAGCCGTTCGGCTCGGGCGGGAAGCGCGTGAGGACGCGTCCCCCGTGCTTTCCGCTCTCGACATCGTCGTGGACGATCTGACGGATGAAATCCAGGTGCTCTCGCTCGGACATCGGGTGAAGCTAAGGGGAAACCGGGTGAAGTGAGAACGGTCGCCCCGGCCCGAGACCAGGGTGACCGTTCGGGCTCCTACCGGCGGAGAGCGCGAGGAGCCGAAGATGTCGAATCCGTAGAGTGGACGAGTCCCGCCCCGGATTCGGACGTCTCTAGTCGGACTTGAGCTTCTTCGAGATCCAGAGGATCACGAGCGCGCCGCCGACCGCGAGCGCCATGCTCCAGAAGTTGAACCCGGTGACGCTCCCGAGCCCGAGCACCGAGCCCAGAAAACCACCCACCCAGGCGCCGCCGACGCCGAGCAGCATG
>JAKSCH010000170.1 GCA_022360695.1 Gemmatimonadota bacterium | reverse complement strand
GCTGACCCTCGATTGGCACCGGTTCGGTGGTGATCTCATCGAGGCGATCGATTGGCTGGTCGACCACGCGGACTCCCGGGGTCTGCTCGAGTACGACCTCATCATCGACGCCACGCGTAGTCGCGGCGGGTCGCTCGGCGCATACGCGATCCAACGGCTCTCTTCCCGCCCGTTCAAGACGACCTTCGGCAACCTGCGGATCAGCGACGTCATCGAGCCGTTCGTCCAGGGACGGCGCGAAGCGTTCTCGCGACGCGAGATCCTCGACTCCGGCATCCCGGAGACGATCGACGATGGGACCTGGCTCTTGGACTGGCTCGAGACCGACGTGCTCGCCGCGCTGGACGCGGGTGAAGCCTACTCCAGCACGGTGCCGTTCAAGTCGGCGCATGCTCCGAAGGACTCCGACGGCGTGCTCGAGCCGGCGCCGGTCCACTTCCGCGGCGCGTTGGTGGTCTTGCTCGGCCCCGCCGGAGGCTCCCACCTCGACCAGTTCGCCGCGATCGTGGCGGACAACGATCTCGGGACCATCATCGGGATGCCCGCAGGAGGGTATTCGAACACATGGGAGTGGGACGAGGTGCTCCAATTCAGATCCGGGCGACCCGTCGTCCGGTTCATGTGGAACATCGGGCACACCGTGCGACCGAACGGTGAAGTGCTCGAGGGGAATCCCGCCTCGGTCGACGAGTACATCCCGCTGACGCGCGACAACCACCTCGAGTATCACGACGGTCTGATGCTCCGCGCCATGGAGCTGCTCGGGCGCGAGTGACCGAACCGAAAAAGGCGATCGCACCCACCTCCCTCTTCGCTCGATATCGTCGAGCGAGCCTCGGCGTCCGCATCCTTGTCTTCATGGCGCTCGGTGTCGCCGCGGGCGTGGCGCTCGGCGAGTCCGCGACGGCGGTGAGACCCGTCGGGGACGTATTCATCCGCCTCCTCGTGATGGCGGCGATCCCGCTCGTCTTCTTCAACCTCCTCGCCGGCCTCACGGGGCTGTCCGACGTGCGGACCGTCGGCCGTATGGCCCGACGGATCCTCACGTACTACCTGGCGACGACGACGGTAGCGCTCACCATCGGCCTGCTCGTCATGCACGCGCTCCGACCCGGCTCCGGGATGAGCCTCTCCGAACCGGTGAGCGACTCGATCGGCCAGGTCCCGAGTGTCGTCGAGGTCCTGCTCGACCTCATCCCGGCCAACGTGTTCCTCGCGTTCGCCGAGGGGAACGTCTCGCAAATCGTCGTCTTCGCCATCCTGCTGGGTGCCGCGACGTTGAGCCTCGCCGAGACGCGCCGGGCTCCTCTACGCGACGCGTTCGTGGCCATGGCCGACGCGCTGCGACAGCTCGTCGACGTCATCATGCGTTTCGGGCCGATCGGCATCGGGGCGCTCACGGCGGCCACCGTGGGCGAGTACGGTCCGCAGCTCCTGGGCCCGCTGGCCATCTTCCTGAGCGCGATCTGGGGCGCTCAGATCGTGATGGTCGGGCTGTACCTCGCGTTGCTCGTGCTCTTCACGGGGATGAGACCGGGCCGCTTCCTGGCGCGGACCGGGCCCCTGTGGGCCACGACCGCCGGCACGTGCTCGAGCCTGGCGAGCCTGGCCTACGCGTTCGAGATCGCGGACGAGCGCCTGCGCCTCCCGAAGCGCGTGTACACGTTCACGCTGCCGCTCGGCGCGCAGCTCAACAAAGATGGCACGTCGATCATGCTCGCGTCGGTGCTCCTGTTCACGGCGCAGGCGGCCGGCGTCGAGTTCGGCCTCGGCTCCCAGATCACGATCCTGCTCGTAGGTCTGATCCTGTCCGAGGGCTCGGGCGGAATCCCGGGGGGAGGGCTCGTGATCGCGCTCATCTTCGTGCAGGCCTTCGAGCTGCCGCTCGAGATCGCCGCGATCGTGGGAGGCATCTATCGACTGATCGACATGGGGAGCACGACGATCAACGTGATGGGCGACATGGTCGGCACGGCGATCGTGTCGCGGCTCGAGGGCGCGTGGACGCCGACGGACGCCGACGGACGCCGACGATGACGTCGGTTGAGGACGCCGGCTTCCGTTCCCACGTCGGCCCGGAGCCTCTACCGCGATGCGATCGGAAAGGCGCTACTCCGGTCGAAGAAACTCGATCGGCACGTCTTCGAAGCCGGATCCGTTGAGGACGCCGGACAAGATGTCGCCGGACTCGGTGATCGTACCTCGGAACTCGAACGGCTGGAAGCCGTCGGGTACGAGCTCGAGCGTGATGTGGGACGTGCGATCCGTCCCCTCGACGCGAAGCTCCGCTTGTCCGCCGAAAGCCAGGAACGTGCCGGTGCCGGTCACTCGGTCGCTCCCGACGTAGGTGAGATCGAGGAGGATTCCGGAACCCGCCGGCGTGTGTCCGACCCAGGCGCCGCTGAGCGATGGTCTCGGGTCGGGCTCGACGGGCTCCAGGGGTTGGTCGCACCCGGCCAGGGCCAACGCGAGGGCTGTGCCCTTCCACCGGCTTCGATTCGCTCTCGGCGCTCGTTGCACGACACGTCCCCCCCTCCGGGCGCTCGCGAGCCGACCTCGGCTCGGGCGCGTGATCCTCGCCGTCCCCCCGGGGTCGGACGCAGCTATCGAGCCGCCTGGCGGCTTCGCTAAGTGACTGTCAATGCGTCGCTTCCGGATCGGGCGGGTCCACCACCGGGCGTCTTGTCGCGGCGGTGCAACGACGCCGGGACACACCCGCCCGCGCGACGCGACCGATCCATCGGCGCGATGTCTCATCGGCGCGAGGGGCTCACGAGGTCGGACCCTCGGTCGCCCTCTCGGAGCGACTCGTGCTCACGGGCAGCTCCGGATGCCCAGTCGGACAAGAACCCGGCACGAAGCAGATGCTCCACGCCGACCGGGAACTGCGCGTTCCATCTGTTGTCCATGATGTAGTGCTGGAGCGCCGTATCGTCCTCGATTCGCCGGTTCACGAAGGGGTGCGCCTTCGTCCCGCGACCCGACTCGACCTCCAGCTGTACGGTCCGCGAGCACCGGCCGAACAGGAGCGCGTACAGCGTCTGCTCGAGCACCCACCAGCTCACGCTGTCGATGGGATCGTACCGACCCTCCTTCACGGCGTCGGGCACCGGGAACCCGATGCTCTCCGGGATCAGCTCGCGGGGCACGTTCACGATGCGATCCAACGCGTTCTCCAGGAAGTCGAGGTCGAAGGACTCGGCGTGGTCGAACCCGATCATACCGGTATTCACCTGGGGCGCGGGATCCAGTCCGCAGTATCTTCGCAGGAACGCCGAGTTGCGCGCATAGGCATCGTGGACGGCGCGCATGTGAAAGGGCATGCGCGATCGGACACAGGCTCGGATCTGGTCGGACTCCCCGAACCACAATACGTCGGTGTCCATCACGAGCAAGTACTCCGAGCGGGCGACCAGCAGCACGTCGAGAATCTTGCGCGCGAGAACGTGCCGCCGGCGAAAGAAGCGACACATGGGGTACTCCGAGAGCGCGCCCGGGACCTCCTCTCCGGTCGCGACCCGGCAGCCGGGGAAGTGCGCGCGTAGGGCCTCGATCGAGGTATCGCGCAGAGAGCCGTCGCTGTGGATGCAGAGCCGAGGAGCGAGCTTCGAGAAGTGAAAGAACGACTTGAGGGCCCATAGCGCGCGGAGAAGATCGGCCTCCGAGGTCAGCATATGGAGCTCGGGCCCATCCCGAGCCGAGAGCTCCCGAGGTCGGGTGTGGAGAATCGACCGATACCGCGGCTCGTCCTTCGTCAACAAGAGACGTCGAACGAGCGAGCTTCGCAGCGCCAGGGACTCGACCCGGGCGGCTCTCAAGGCGGCGCGCACGGGTCCGCGATAGCCGGGGCTCCGGTCCACCAGGAACCAGAACGCGGCGATCAGCGCCCGCCTCGCCCACGCCGACGGTCGAGACGCCGCTTCGCCGATCGGTCCACCCCGCGTCGTGCTCACCGTATCGGCGCTCGCCGGCGCATTCGGACGCTTCGGACCCACATGGCCATCGACCACAGCGGGTACGTCACCAGCGTCCACGGGTTTCGGAGCATCCGAGCCGAGAAGCCTCGGAGCTCCGAAGGCTCGCGGCCTTGAACGATCCGTCTCCAGAGATGCCAGTGCAATCTCGCGTGCGGTCTCGTGAACAGGCGGTAGGCGATCGATCGGCCGGTGGAGAGCGGTGACAGACGAACGTCGACCTCCGCCGCCGCGGATCGCCAGGCCTCGGCGTAGACGTGACCGCAGCGCGGATCCCAGGGCTTCCGCCCGATGAAGTGGATGATGTCGGGGTTCTCGAAGGTTCGTCTCAGCTCGCTCGGCGCCGCGTCGCCGGTGTCCCAGACACCGAGCCAGTGGGGAAGCTCGTGGAAGTTCCACGTCGCGGGGAGCGGCTTCCAGCGCCCCGCCAACGCGAGGTTCAACGCGTCCTGGTCGCGCATGAAGAGACCCGAAGCGTGGCTCCAGAGCAGCTCCTCGGCCCGTTCGCGTACGCCGCCTTCGCGCCACTCATCGAGGGCGATGAGCATCACGCCGGCGTTGAAGTAGTCCTGGTCGGGGCCGAAGGAGACGTCGAGCGCCGACGCGACCCGGGCAAGACGCGGAGCGTGCAGCGTCGGCGCGTACGCGTCCGGGACGGCCTGGATCACGCTGCCGTCGAACGGTCGCCCCCACAGCTTCGACAGGTCGCCCCGTACGAGGAGATCCGCATCGAGAAACAGGACGCGTCGCACGGACCGCGGTAGCGCTTCGCCGAGGTACAGGCGGTGATACACGGTGAGATCGCCGTCGCTTCGGATGCCCGGCCAGTGATCTCGGATCGCCGAGAGATCCCACCCGTACCACCGGATCGTGACGGGGAGCCCATCGAGCGCGCGAACGAGCCGCTCGCGCGAGCGGGACGTCACGTCGTTCGCGATGACGTGGACGTCGAGGCCCCAACCGACCGCCAGGGCGTGGGCCGCCGATCGGAGCGCGACGAGCAGAGGGATCGCGTACGCGTCGTCGATCGCCGCCCCGATCGCGACGGTGCGCTCAGGGTCCAACGGCTGGTCTCGGGGTCCGGCCCTCGGCTCGCGCGCGAGGAGCTCGGACGCGCTCGAAGAAGAGACCGGTGCGTTTGTAGTGGCCGGCTTCCGCGATCCGGCGCGATTGCTCGGTACGCGTCTCGGAGAACGCGAAGCCGATCTCCGAGACGCGCTCGATCCAGTACTCGGCCGGTTGACAGTTGACGTGGTGCCAGCCGGGCTGCCCGGGGAGCGCGTGCGTCATCATGAGGAACCGACGCGCGCCCCTGAACGTCTCGAGAAAGTTCTCCTCGTAGCGCGCCTCCACGTGCTCGACGAACTCGCACGACCAGACGAGGTCGTACGCCCTCGTCGGAACGAAGGACCCGACGGTGAAGTCGTGGACCACGTGAGCGTCGGGCACCACGCTTCGGGCGTGCGCGCCGAGGCTACCGTCGACCCCGAGCGCGTCGCAGCCGAGGCTTCGATAGAAGCGAGTGCTGTGGCCTTCACCACAGCCGATGTCGAGCACGGAGCGGACGCGCAGCGTCTCGACGGTCCAGCGCCAGAGGTCCGGGCTCCACGTGGCCGGATCGCCGTTGCGAACGTCGAGGCCGCTCGGTGCGGGGACCGGGCTCGCCGCCACGTGTCCGCCCAGGTGGCCCTCATCGGTCACGATGCGGTTTCGCGTCGCGAGGCGCCGCTCCCTCCAACGCCGAATCATCGACCGCACCCGCGCCGCCTCAGACGAGCGCCCGAGGCGCGATGGGCTCCCAGCGACGCGAGTAGAGGCCGAGGAGCGCCGAGCCGGCCAGATCTCGAACCGGCGTGTGCTGGAGCGCGTCCGACAAGAGGGGGCGGAGCACGCCGTCGGCGAGCTTGTGTCGCAGGCGCATCCAGCGCGGCTTCGGCGCCCAGCGCAGCTGTCGCCTCGAGAGCACGAGCGTCTTTGCGTCGTTCAGCTCGAACCCGCACGCGGATACCACGTCCGTGAGCGTCGCGAGCCGTTCGCGAACCTCGGTCTCGCCCCGACAAAAGACGCGGAAGTCGTCCTGTAGCCGGACGAACGCCACGCCGGCATCGGCCAGCGCGTCGTCGGCGCGCTTGAGATACGGCTTGATGAGGATCCGGAACCCCGCCGTGAGGGGTATGCCACGACACCCGGCGGCGTGCCACGCCTCGTGCAGACGCTCGAGGACGCACACGGCATCGGCGTCGGCCCCGGCCCTCCGCAAGAGCCGGGTAACGCGATCGGCCCGGATGTTCGCGATGCACTGCCGGACATCGGCCAACAGCACGTGCGTGTAGCCGTGCGTGAGCGCCCGCGTCGTGGCCTCCGACACGCGCGACCAGGCCGCCACCATGGTGGCCTCCTCCCCGAACGATCCGCTCATCAAGTCCGAGCGGCTGGGGGGCGCGAGATCGTGTCGGTCGCTGCCGGGATCCAGGAATCGCCCGACGTCCGCGCTCACCGCGAGCATGCACGACGTGTGGAGCAACAGGTCTCGGGCGCTGCCCGGCAGGTAATAGGGCTTCGCGTCGGACGAGAGCCTGAGCGGCGGCGCTACTTCGAGAGCGCCCGGTGACGCCGGGTGCCGGACCCGCTCCGCGGCGTCATCTCGAAACAGCTCCTTGATGTAGGGGGCATCCGCGTACATGCGGACGTTGCACGGGTGTCGCGCGAGGGCGATCACCTTCGACGCGCTCCACGCCCCACCCTCGTCGCACCGGACGTTCCCGACCGGGACCCGGCTCGCGAGGGACGAGTCGGAACGCGTCGTCACGACCCCGGCTCGGGGCCATGACCATGACGCCACAGTCGGGTCTCGAGGTGCCGCTTCACCTGCGGCCACTCGGCGAGGAGGATCGAGTACATGACGTCGTCGCGCGGGCTCCCGTCGCGTCGCCGCGAGTGGTGACGAAGCACGCCGTCCTTCTTCGCGCCGAGCGCCTCGATCGCGCGCTGCGATCGCAGGTTCATGATGTCGGTGCGGAGCCCCACCACGCCGCAGCCCACGGTCTCGAACGCGTGGTGCAGCAGGAGAAGCTTGCAGGCGCTGTTGACGTGCGTGCGCTGTAGGCTGGCTCGATACCACGTATGCCCGATCTCGACCCGGTCGACGTCGAGCAGGATGTCGTGGTAACGGGTCGAGCCCACGATCGCCTCGCTCTCCACGTCGCGCACGACCCATGGCAGCATGTGACCCGCGCGCTGGCCCTCGAGCGCCGTCTCGATGTAGCTCGCCGTCTCGTCGGGACCCGGCACGAACGTGAAGAACAGGTTCCACAGCTCGCCGTCGCGCGCGGCCGCCGCGAGCCCATCCGCGTGCTCGGCGCTCATCGGCTCGAGACGAACGCCGCGACCCTCCAACACGACCGGCTCGAGATGGATCATGCGCGCTCTCCTTGGTGACGTGGGACCCGCGGAGCCGACGGGTCCTCGGTACCGGCAAGATGGCGCGCGGACGGCGCGTGGGCACGACGTCGTGAGACGGACCTACCCCGCGAACACCCACCCGAGAATCTTGGCGACCGCGCCGACGGCGATCACGATCGTCGGCAGGACGAATGTCAGACCCACCGAAAAGAGGACGCCCTGTCGAAAGAGCACGGGACCGATGGGGAGGATCTTGCGACCCCAGAGCGTGTGGACCGCGACCTCGACGATCGAGCCGAGCGTGTACGCGACGTTGGCGAAGACCCCGACGGCGACGACGCCTGTGAAGAAGTCCGGCGGGACGCCGTGCACGACGGTATGGAGCGTAGCGGCCGCGAGCCCCGAAGCGCCCACGATCAGGTTGTACGGGAGCCGGCGCTTCTCCCACCAACGCAGGATGGCGCCCGGGCGTCGCTCGGCCGGCGCCGGGTACAGCATCCGAACGAGCGCGCTGTCGCCGGACGGCCCCTCGAAACTCTCGATCGGCTCGTTCATCGTGCGTATCGGTGTCGACGAGACGGCGACGGCGTTCGGCTCGGGCGGTCGGAGCCGCCGTCGCAGGGGTCGCTGCACGTCGAATGCCTCGTTCCCGCGGACGTCTCCGCGGAGCCGCGCGCGGCCGGGCGATCCGACCGAGCGTACGCCTCCAACAGTCGACCGATCCGCCCGTGCCGCTCGTACGAATGGCTCGCTTGCGCGAGGTGGAAGACCAACGAGCGTCGCCACGGGGACGCGAACGTGCGGGATATCGAACGCGTCACCTCACGATCCTCGTGCGACTTCAGGACCCGTTCGATCGTTTCCTCGAAGTGTCGCGGCTCCGCCCGGACGAGGCACGAGGCGAGCAACGCGCGCACGTCGTCGGCCCGCCGCCAGGCGGACGATCGGTGTCCTTCGTGGACGGTCTCGAAGTCGAACCAGCGAGCGACCCCGGCGTCGAGATCGATCATCACGTTCTCGGCCATCGCGTCGCCGTGTGTGAGCCCCAGGGCGTGAAGCTCGGCGAGCGCGGCGGTCGCACGCTCGATGGCCGCGCGCCGGACGGGCGCTCCCGCACCCGGATCGTCGAGCACGCTCGCCAGGGTCTTCCCGGGAAGGCCCGGCAGCACGAGCGTTCCGTCGGGCTCGATCGAGACCGACGCGCCGTAGAGCCGCCGGTACAACCGCGTCTCGCGCCGCTCCCACGCGCGTTGCGAGAGGACGCGTACGCCGGTGTCGAGACGCCGGAGCAGCGCACTCCCCAGCCATACGAGCGGGGGTGCGTAGAACGCGCGCCGTTTCTCCACGCGCCACGGACGGCTCGTGAACGCCACCGGACCTTCGCCGGGGTCGCACGGTCGGACGCGAGCGTCGGCGTATCTCGCGGACCGGAGCAGCCGACCGAGCGACCGGCAACCGTTGAAGTACCAACGCTCCGAACACGCGCGCACGGTCGTTCTCCACCCAGGAGCACGCGGGCGACTCCGGCGACCCATCATCTCGGCTTCGCCTCCCCTCGAACGGGCACCAGCCCCCGGGTGCGCCCCGCGGGGAACAGGACCGCGGAGATCCACGCGACGAACGTCCGTAGGTATCCGAGACGCCGGAGCGCCATACGTCGGCTCGACGTCCGGGCGGCCAGCGTCCGATCGTAGCGAAACCGAGCCCGGTGGCGTCGGTACGCCGCTCGGGTCAGCGGCCACTCTTCCGCGATCGTGCGCGACTCGTCGAACGGACCGTAACGATCGAAGTGGGCCCGGTCACAGCTCATGAACGCCGGCATCGACTTGGCCCTCGCGAGCGGGAGCCGGCGCGCCACGCCCCAGAGCCACCACCAGAGCGCGGCTCGAATCCCCGGCTCGCGTGAGACGAGTCGGTAGAGGACCAGACACATGCCTCGGTCTTCGTGGAGCTCCAGCACCCGCTCGACGGCGCGCTCCGGGATCACCGTGTCCGCGTCGACATAGCAGAGCACGCGTCCGGCGCTGGCCGCGGTGCCGGCGTTTCGCGCGGCGGCGCACGAGCGCCCCCGACACCCGATGCGCGCGACCCCGACCTCCTCCGCGAACCGATCGACGATCCGCGGGGTGTCGTCCTCGCTGTCGTCATCGGCCACGATGACCTCGTACGGGGTGTCCGGGAGCCACAGCGCCCCCCGATCCACGCCGATCACCCGACCGACCGCGGTGAGGATCGCTTCGAGGACCTCGCCGATGAGCGCCTCTTCGTTCCGGGCCGGGATCACGATCGAGAGTCGGGTCTCAGACATCGCGCTCGAGCCTCCACCCCGTCACCACGAGCGCTCTGCCGGGGAGCACGGCGCGCTCGCATCTCGATCGGATCCGTAGCCCCGCCGCGTCGAGCTCGTGACGAAGCCGCGCGTCCGTGTAGAAGCGTCGCGTGCGCATGGTGAACCGCGCGTCTCGCGAGACGTAGCCGAGCAGCTTCGAGACGTGGAACGCGACGGTCGTCCAGAAGAACTCGCGGACGCGGAGCCACGCGTAGCCGAGACGTCCGGCGTGGACGGTCTGGACGAGGATGACGGGTCCTCGGGTGACGCGCGCCGCTTCGGCCAGAACGCGGGCGGGTCGGTCCGGGTAGGCGAGCACGAACAGGAGCAACGCGGCGGAGAACGCGTCTTCCTCGAACGGGAGCTCTCCGTCGGCGATCAAGACGGGGCGCGGTCCGACGACGTGCATGTCGGTCACGTCGGCGGGTACGACCTCGATCCCGAGCTCGCGCGCCAGCCGGGCCGACAGGTGCCCGGTACCCGAGCCGAGATCGAGCACCGGGCCGTCCGCGGGAAGCCATGCGCCTACCTCGTCCACGAGCCGGCGGGCGCGCCGCTCCATCACGCCGTCAAGCAGCGACGTCACGGTGCACCTCGAGCAGGGCCGTCGGCGTCGTCGGCTCGTAGCCCCGCGCGAGCAGGCCTTCGACGAGTCGGAGGATCGCGGGCCAGAACCCTCGGTCGAGATCGGCCGGGTGGATCGCCAGCGTCGGGACGCGCCCGTCGAAGGAATGGAGCATACGCCCGAGCCCGTGACCGACGTGTCCGAGCCACCCCCAGCGACCACAATCCCAGGTCCACGTCGCCAGCGGAATTCGTCCGCGAGTCCGCGACTCGACCGAGAAGAACCCCAGCACGTACTCGAGCCCCGCGTCCGCCCCGCCATCGAGCGTCACGCGCCCGCGCTGCCACGCCGGCGCGACGAAGCCACGCGCGGGTTCGCCGAAGGCGTCGTCGAAGCAGCGTTGCCCGCGCGCGAGCGCTCGGTCCGTCTCCTCACGGTCGAGACCGTTCATCTCATCCCCTCTTCGGGTCAGCAGGCTCGTCGGACCCCGACCGCGTTCGCGCGTATGGCGATACCCGTGGAGAAGCAGCTCACGCGACGCGTCTCGGATCTGTCGACAGTAGCCGGAGTGCGCGGACAGGGGCCACGCGCCGCGCCAGTTCGGTACGACACCGCACGAGAGACGCCGGCCGACGAGGGGCGCGAGGTCGCGGAAGATGACCTCCGTCTCGCACGCGTGGGCCGGCGTGACGTCGTGCACGCAGACGAGAAACGATCGCATCGAGAGCTCTACCGTCTCGTCGAGATCGAGCGCGCGCAGGAGGCGGCGACCGAGCGCCGATCGACCCGACTCGGGGCCGCGCGCTTCATCGCGCCGCCCGTCGTCCCACGAGCTCCGGTCCGACGGCCGCCCGCGGCGTTCGCGAGATCCCGCCGTACCTCCGGTCGCGTCGCCCGTACTCCTCTACGGCGGCGGCCAGCTCCGCCTCGCCGAAGTCGGGCCAGAGGATCTCCGTGAAGAAGAGCTCGGCGTAGGCCGACTCCCAGAGCAAGAAGTCGCTCAGTCGCCGCTCCCCGCCGGTTCGGATCAGCAGGTCCACGTCGCGGGGCCCGGGCGGCGCGTGGCTGACCTCGTAGATCGAGCGCTCGAACGCCTCCCAGGCGGGTGGGATGCCCTCGGCCACGCGACCCGCCGCGGCCAGCAGCGCGTATCGGGCCGAGTAGTCCATCGCGATCCGTAGATCGAGCGTCGTGCCGTCCCGGGTCTGCGCCTCGACGGACGCGATCGTCCGCGTGAGGGAGGCGGGGAGTCGATCGCGACGACCGATCACGCTCAACCGGACCCCGCGCTCCGTCAGTGGCCCGCGCTCGGACTCCAGGTGCTCTTCGAACAGCCGCATGAGGTGCGCGACCTCGACGGCCGGACGACGCCAGTTGTCCGACGAGAAGGCGTACAAGGTGAGCGTCGCGATCCCCATCCGCGGCGCGCACCGCACCGTGCGTCGCACCGCGTCGGCACCGGCCACGTGGCCCTCGGTTCGGGGTCGTCCGCGTATTTCGGCCCACCGCCCGTTCCCGTCCATGTTGATCGCGACGTGGAAGCGATCCCGACCGTCCTCCAGAGACGCGAGGCGCGCGGAGGGGGCCCGCCCGGAGCTCGCGCGGTCCGGCGTCCCGTCCTCGGGTCGAGCCGTAAAAGTACTTTGCAGCATAAAGTATCCTCTCAAAAATAAAGACCGCCGCGTCCTCGATCCTATTCTCGAACGCGCTCGATCAGGGCCTCCATGTGATCCAGATACTGCTGGAGCGCCTGCCGACCGGTTCCGGTCAGACGATAGTCCGTTCGCGGAACGAGGCCGTCGAAGGACTTCTCGATCTCGACGTATCCCGCATCGGCGAGCCGTCGCGCGTGGACGCTGAGGTTGCCGTCGGATGTATCGAGGCGCTCCCTGAGCTGCGTGAACGTGAGCGACTCCTCGACGGCGAGCGCGCTCACGATCCCGAGCCGAACCCGAACGTGTATGATCGGGTCGAGGGCCACGGGGTCGGGTTTGGTCTGTACCTGGATGCTCACGGTCGATCCCTTCGCCGAGGTCGGAGCCTCGACCTTGCGGCGAGCCTGCGCTCCTTCAGCCACCGTGCCTCCTCGCGATGATCGTCCCGAAGACGATCTGGAGCCCCCCGAAGCCGGCCGCCATCGCCAGATCGCCGTGGTCCCGCGCCCAGAGCAGCGTCAGCGCGCCGAGGACCATGAAACAGATCCCCATCGTGGGGACGATTCGGACGGCGAACGTGCCCGCCGTGACCACGGCGGCGCCGTACAGTAGGAGCCATGCGCCCGGGAGCAGCGCGTGGGCGCCCGTCTGCCAGAGCGCGATGGTGAGCACCGCGCCGGCGAGCGCGGGCGGCAGGAAGCTGAGCACGAAGGTACGTCCCCCGCCGGACAGGACCGCGAGGCTCGCGCGCCGCGCCTTCCGGTGGATCGCCACCACACCGATCGCCACGGCGACGACCGCCTCGAGCACCCAGACGAGGAGCCAGGCCTCCGGGGTCGCCTGACGCGATGCGAGCGCGGCGGCGACCAGGGCGGTGCACCCCATCCCCACGCCTCCCAGACCGGGAACGGCCGTGAACGCCGCACCGCGCTCCATCGTCCGCCGGATGAAGCGCAGGTCCTCGCGGGCTCGATCCCCCAACGCGATCGGTTCCGAGCTCGGGTCGAGCTCGGACAGCTTCGGCATCATGCTCCGGAACCTGCTCCTCCGTTCAAGTCACGTCAAGTACTTTTCCACGCAAAGTGAATGCCACGTCATCCCCTGCCGGCGAGGGGACGCGCCGTCGCGCCGCCCTTTCCCCTTGCGAATCGACACGGGACGGCCTCTCTTGTCGATCGACAAGGGGAAGCGAATGTCGAACTCGGTGTTTCTCCATGGCGCCCTCGACCTCCTGATCCTGCGGGTGCTCCGCGAGGAAGCGCTCCACGGGTGGGCCATCTCGCGGCGAATCCGGACGGTCAGTCGGGCCGCTCTGGACGTGAGCCGGGGGTCGCTCTGCCCCGCCCTCCACCGGCTCGAGCGAAAGGGCTGGATCGCGGCCGAATGGGGCACGTCGGAGAACAACCGGTCCGCCAAGTTCTATCGCCTCACGGCGCGTGGACGTCGTCGGCTGAGCGATCAGACGGCGGGTTGGCAGGAGTTCGCGAGCGCGGTGCACCGCGTGCTCCAACACGCCTGAGGAGGACGCAGTGGACGCGCTACGCCGGATCGCGTTGTACTTCCGAGACTTGTTCGGACGTGGCAAGCTCGACGAAGACCTCGAACGGGAGTTCGCCTTCCACCTCGAGATGGAAGTCGCGGAGCACGTGCGCCGCGGGATGAGCCGCGAGCGCGCCGAGAAGACCGCGCGGCGCGCGTTCGGGAACGCGCATCGACACCGACAGGCGAGCCGCGACGCCCGGACCTGGTCCGGGCTCGAGCGTGCCTTCACCGACGTGCGTCACGCGTTTCGCGCCGTTCGACGACACCCGGGCTTCGCGGCGGCCGCCGTCTCGACGCTCGCGCTGGGACTCGCGGCGACCACCGCGATCTTCAGCGTCGTGGACGGCGTCCTGCTGCGACCGCTCCCCTACCCCGACGGCGATCGGATCGTGCGCGTGGGTTGGAGCTTCGGGACCGGAGGGACGGTCGATGCCGTCTCGCCGCTCAAGTTCCGCCACGTCGCCGACGACCTGACGACGATCGAGGCGCTCGCGACGCGAAGATCGGTATCGTTCGAGCTCGGATCGGGACCCGATGCGCCGCTCGTCGACGGGCAGCGGGTCTCGCCGTCCTTCTTCACGGCGATGGGCGTCGCGCCCGAGATCGGTCGTCCGTTCACACCGGCGGAAGCCGAGTCGGGGGCTCGCGTCGTCATCCTCTCGGAGCGCGTTTGGCGCCAGCGGTTCGGAGGCGACCCGAGCCTCGTCGATCGGGCGATCGAGCTCGACGGCGAGCCCCATGCCGTCATCGGCGTCATGCCACGTGGGTTCGAGCTGGTGGACCTGCCGGGTGCGGACGACGTCCTCGTCCCGTTTCGCTTCGCGCCCGGCGCGGACGAGGAACGCGGAAACAACTACGCCGCGATCGGGAGGTTGGCGCCCGACGCGTCCCGCGAGACCGCGGAAACGGAGCTGCGTCGCCTCTCCTCGACGTTTCGGCGCGCCTACCCCGATCAGGCCGACGAGGGAGAGGGGTACACGCTCACCGGATATCTCTCGCCGTACGTCGACGAGCGGGTGCGAACGGCGCTCTGGGGGTTCCTGGCGGCAGCCGGCTTCGTGCTGTTCATCGCCTGCGTCAACGTGATCTCGCTCTTTCTGGCGCGCGGGCAGGTACGGGAGCGCGAGTTCTCGCTACGCGCCGTGCTCGGTGCTCCGGCGTCGCGGCTGGGGCGCCAGGTCCTCACGGAGAGTCTCGTCTTGACCGCGATCGCGGCGGTCCTGGGCTCGGCCCTCGCGGCGGCGAGCCTGCGGGTGTTTCTCGCGCTCGTCCCGACCGAGCTCCCCCGCGCCGCGACGATCGGGATCGATCCGCGGGTGATGGTGTTCTGCACGGCGGCCGCGGGGCTCACCGCGTTCGTCGCGGGGCTCCCCGCCGCCGTCCCCGCGGCCCGCGCCCGGTTGCTCGACGCGCTCGCCGGCGGGCGATCGGGGGCGCTGGGCAGACGTCGTACGCCGATCGTTCGTCGGGCGCTCGTGACCGGACAGGTCGCGACCTCGTTCGTCCTCCTCTCCGGTGCCGGCGTCCTCGGCGCGAGCCTCTGGAACCTCGTGGGCGTCGACCTCGGGTTCTCGCCCGAGGGGCTCTACAGCGTCGAGCTGGCGCGGACGCGCGAGCCCCCGCCGGGCCCGCTCGAGCCACGGCTCGAGGGGGAGCTCGTCCCGGCGATCGCGGCCTTGCCGGGGGTCCGCTCGGTCGCGCTGTCGGGAAGCGCGCCCCTCGAGCGCGGGCTCAACTTCCCCCTGACCGTGACGGGCGCCGACGACGAGCGCTCGCTCACAGTCGAGCTGCGACCCGTCAGCCCCGACTACTTCGCGGCGGTCCCGATCCCCATCACGTGGGGGCGCGGTTTCGGGGCGACCGACCACGAGGGTGCGGAGCCCGTCGCGATCATCAATCGATCGCTCGCACGGATCGCCGGGGCGGAGGGACGTGGCGCGACGCTTCAGCTCGGGCGCTTTCGGGACGAGGTCCTGTGTCCCGCGTGCCCGCCGCGCCGCGTGGTGGGCGTGGTCGAGGATCTCCGTGAAATCTCTCCCGACGCCGAGGCGCGCCCCACCGCGTACGTGCCGATCTCCCAAGCGGCGGGGCGGTTCGGCCGGTACGGGCTCCCGAGGATCCTCGTGCGCACCGACGGGCCACCGCCGTCGGTCGACGCGGTGCGGCGGGCCGCCGCCCGTCTCGGCTTCGTGCGCGACGTGCGGGTGCGACCCGCGACGGAGCTGTGGGCCGCGACCCTCGCGGTCGACCGGTTCAACGCGTGGCTGATGGGCGCGTTCGCGATCGTGGCCGTGGCGATCACGGGCGTCGGTCTCTACGGTTTCCTCGCGTACATGGTGAACCTCCGACGACGCGAGGCGGGGATACGACTCGCGGTGGGCGCGTCTCGCGGGAGCGTCGCCCGCGCGTTGACGTCGAGCGGGCTCGGTTCGGTGTCGATGGGCATCGTGGCCGGGATCGCGCTCACGATCGTGCTGTCGCGGTTTCTGACCAGCCAGCTCTTCGGGATCTCGGCCGTTGACGTCCGCGTCCTCGCGGGGGTCACGGCGGTGCTGTTCGTCGTCGGGGCGCTCGCCTCGCTGGTCCCGGCGCGGCGAGCCATCCGCATCGATCCCGCGGGTCTCCTGCACGAGGACTGATCGAGATCTCGGAACCCTCGAAGTCCGGTGAGACGAGCTCATGACGCTTCGCACATGGAGCCATGCCTACGTGTTGCTCGTGCTCGCGCACGATCGACCGCGGCATCTGCGACGCGCCATCGAGTCGATCCTCGAGGCGACGGGATCCGACGACGTCCCGATCGTGGTCTCGCAGGACGGCGAGGACCGGCGGGTCCGCAAGACCATCGAGCGCTTCGACGGGCGCGTCGACCGCGTGGTACACACCGACCGACCGCCCGAGCGCGGCGACGGCCATCCTTCGCCCGTCCACGGATATCGTTGTATCGCCGCCCACTACCGGTGGGCGCTCGATCGCGTGTTCGAGGACTGGCCGACCCGGTCCGTGATCGTCATCGAGGACGACATCGTCGTGGCCCCCGACGCTCTCCAGTTCTTCGACGCGTGCTACCCGGTGCTCGCGCGGGACCCGACGGTGTGGGCGATCTCCGCGTGGAACGACAACGGTCAGCCGGAGTTCGTCCGCGACGAGCGTCGGATCGTTCGCTCCGATTGGTTCCCGAATCTCGGCGTGTCGATCTCGAGAGGTCTGTGGCAGGAGCTCCGCGCGGACTGGCCGGAGCTCTACTGGGACGACTGGCTCCGCGACCCCGCGATCCGTCGGGGGCGGGTCACGCTGCGACCCGAGGTCTCCCGGGTTCGCCATACGGGATCGACCGGCACGAGCTTCGGTCAGTTCTTCGAGCGTCACACGGGGCGCGTCGTGCTCCCCGACCGGGCGAGCGGATTCGCGGACCTCGACCCGACCACCCTGATCGCCGACGCGTACGACCGTCGCTATCTCGATCGCGTCGCCGCCGCGACGCCCGTGTCGATCGACGCGGTCGAGGAGCGGGACGGCGACCAGAAGCTGATCTATGACGACGTGGAGCAGTTCCGCTCGTTCGCAGACCGCCTGGGTCTCATGTCCGACGTGCGGGGCGAGACACCCCGGACCGCCTATCGCGGGATCGTCGAGTGTCGTCGCGGCGAGGGTCTGCTGTTCCTCGCCCCTGGAGCGACGAGCTGAGACCGGTCACTCCGGACGCACCGGTTGTCGCAGCAGCGTTCGGCGCTTCGCGGGTGGCGTGCGCGCCGGATCGGTCAGGTAGATCTGGTGGTGGGGCCCGCTCGGCGCGAGACCGCGCTCGTGAAGGTGCTCGTACAACCCGCGGGCCACGTCGGAGATCTCTTCGTCGGGCCCGACGTGCAGGATCTGAATGCTCTCGCCCTCGTGGTAGCGCTCGAGCCGTAGGTCCTCCGGTAGGTCGCCGTGCTTCGCCGCGACGTCGCGGATCGCCTCCGTGAACAGGTCGTCCGTCACCCACTCGGGTACGGGGATCATCAAGCGCCACCGCATCTCGTCCTTCTTCCCCGCCACCAGGTCCGCCACATCTTCCGCCCACCACAACCCCTGAAGCGGCGGTTCGACGAAGTGCCCCCCCATCCGGGCCCTCGCCTCGCGCCGGATCGGGTGCACGACGCGGAAGAGCCACCGCAGAGCGCGCTGAAACGGGTCGGCGTCCGGAGAACCGTCGCCGTCGATCATGAGAAAGGGCATGTCGGGCACGTCGACCACCACGAGCTCCCCGGCCGGCGGAAGATAGAGCGCTTCGAGCTCCGATCGTGTCAGTTCCTTCTTCATCGGTGGAACCCTAGTCGGACCGCTTCGCATCGGACACCCTTCACGACAACCCATCCGACAGCGGTCGCGCCGCCGTCTCGAGCTCGGACGCGGGCGCGCCCACCCGGGCGAGCCGCGTTCGCCTCCCCTTCCGGTCGTCTGGTGTACCCCTCGGGCCTCATCGTAAGCTCACCGCTGCGGCCCCATCCGATCGGGCGCCCAGCGCGCGATCTCCGTTCCGACGATTGACGTGGCCCATGGAACCCGTTCCCCCCGAGCCATGATGCGCACCGTACGAACCATGACCCTCGGTCTGACGCTGTCGGCCGCCCCCGCTTACGCGCAGACCCCGGAGCCGATCGATGTCGGGATTCTGATCGATCAGGCGCCGGCCGAAGTATCCACGCTGTTCAACCAGATGCGCGACGATATCCTGGCCGTCGTCGGCACGGCGGCCACGATCCGAATGGAAGAGGCCGACGTGGTCTCGAACGGGTACGACCCTGCGATGGCCGAGGCGAACTACCTCGCGATGCTCGAGGGAGAGGCCGACCTCATCATCGCGTTCGGCCCGGTGAACGCGTCGGTGGTCGCGGGTCGGGACCGCTATCCGAAGCCCACGATCCTCTTCGGCGGCGTCAACCGGGATCTCCTGGACCTTCCCGAGCCCGGCGCGACCTCCGGCATCTCGAACTTCACGTATCTCATCTCGTCGGAGTCGTACGAGAACGACCTGCGAACGTTCAAGACGCTCCACCCCTTCGAGCGCGTGGGGCTCGTCATTCCGCCCGGGCCGATCGACGCGCTCGAGCTCCGCGAACGCCTGCCACCGCTCATGGAGGAGCTCGTCGCGGACTACGAGATCGTGCCGTACGAGTCGCCGACATCGGTGCTCCCCGCGCTCGACCGAGTGGACGCCATCTATCTGCTGGAGAGCCTGCTCATACCCGACGCCGAGATTCGCGCGCTCGCCGAGCTCATGATCGAGCGGCGGGTCCCGTCGTTCTCCGGCTCGAGACGGCTCGACGTCGAGCTGGGGCTGATGGCGACGAACCAGCCGCGCGAGGGGATCGACACGTTCTTCCGCCGTCTCGCGCTCCTCGTCGAAGCCGTCGTGGACGGACGGGATCTCGCCGATCAGCCGGTGTTCTTCGATCTCAACCGGACGCTCACCCTGAATTTCCACACGGCGAGCGCGGTCGGCGTACCGATCCGCTACAGCATGATCACGACGACGGAGTTCGTGGGCGAGTTCGCGAACCCCCTCGCGGAGCGGATCTACTCGCTCAGGGAGCTCGTGACCGAGGTACTCGCCTCCAACCCGGCGCTCCAGTCCGACCGACGGAACGTGGGGATCGCGGAGCAGGATCGGCTCGACGCGTGGAGCGCCTATTTCCCCAACCTCGAGGCCAGCGTCACGCAGTCGATCATCGATCGCGATCTCGCCGCGATCAGCGCGGGGAACCCGCAATACTCGACCGACGGCAAGCTCTCGCTCACACAGACGATTCTGTCTCCCGATGCGATCGCGGGCATCTCGATCCAGAACAGCCTGCTCGCGGCCGAGCGCGATCGCGTGCTGGGAGCGGAGTGGGACCTGGTGGTCGAAGCCTCGAACGCCTACCTCAACACGCTGATCCTCAAGGCGAACCTGGAGATCCGGGCCGGCAACCTCGACGTCAGCAAGCGGAACCTCCAAATCGCGCGGCAGAGCTTCGAGGCCGGACAGACGGGTCGCGGAGACGTCCTGCGCCTGGAAAGCGAATCGGCGCAGGACATGCAAACCGTCGTCGCCGCGATCGCGGCGCTCGAGCAGGCGTTCCACGCGATCAACGCGCTCGCCGACGCCCCGGTCGATCGCGAGATCGACGTCCTCGACGTGACGCTGGAGGACGGCACGTTCTCGGACCGGAACTTCGAGCTCATCCGGACCACCCTGGACGACCCGTCGCTACGGGAGCCGTTCGAGGACTGGGCGACGCTCGAGGCGATCTCGAACGCGCCGGAGCTCCGCGCCCTCGACCGGAACATCGATGCGGTGGGTCGGGACGCGGCGCGGAACGGGGTTCAGCGATTCATCCCGACGGTGGCGGCCGGCCTGGACCTCAACCGGAACCTCGCCGTCAGCGGCGTAGGCGCCCCGCCCGCCGGGACCGGGCTCTCGCAGTTCTTCACGCTCGGGATCGTCGCCTCGGTCCCGCTGTTCGACTCGAACCGGCGACGCATCGATCGACAGACGTCGCTGATCCGCGAGACCCAGCTTCGCTTCGAGCGAGCCAGCGTGATGGTGGCCCTGGAGCGATCCGTCCGCGACGTCGTCCAGGATCTGACCCGCGAGAGCGCGAACATCGAGCTCTCGGAGATCTCGGAGCGTGCCGCCGCGGAGGCGCTCGAGCTCACGCAAGCCGCCTACGCCAGCGGTGCCGTGACGGTCGTGGAGCTGATCGACGCGCAACGCAACCTGCTGTCCGCGCGGCTCGGTCGCGCCTCCGCCACGTACACGTTCCTCGCCACGGCGATCGGGCTCCAGCGTCTCATCGGCTACCTGACGCTGTTGGGCACGACGGAGGAGAACGAAGCATACATCCAGCGGTTTCTCGATTACCTGGCGACCCTGCCGGGAGGAGGAAGGCCATGATCCGGGTCCGCCGTCGTCCCTCGCTCGCGCTGGGGCTGGGAGCCCTCGCGCTCGCCTGCGGTGGCGACGAGGTCGCCGAGGAACGCCCGCTCCGACCGGTCGTGTATCAGTCGGTCGGCGCCGCGGCCGGCGCCGCGGAGCGAACCTTCAACGCGACCGCGGTGTCGGGCCGCGCCGTGAACCTCAGCTTTCGAAACGGCGGCGTGGTGACGCGGTTGAACATGGTGCTCGGTCAGGACGTCGCGGCCGGCGAGCTGCTCGCGGAGCTCGACAACGTCGCCGCCCGGCTGGCCTACGAGCAGGCGGTGCTCGCGTTGAACGGCGCGGCGTCGCAGATGAACACCGCCGAGCTGGCGCTGGCTCGCGTGCGCAGCCTGTACGAGGCCGGCACGGCGTCGCTCAGCGACTACGAGAACGCGCGAAACGCGTTCCGTACGGCCGAGGCCAGCCACGAGTCGGCGGTCCGGAGCGTCCGGATCCAGGAGGAGAACGTGAGCTACGGCTCGATCGTCGCGCCGGTGGGCGGGACGATCGCGGCGGTCGACGTCGAAGTCGATGAGAACGTCCAGGCCGGTCAGCTCGTCGGGATCCTCAACGCGGGCGAGGGGCTCGAGATCGAGCTCGGGCTGCCGGAGGCCGTCATCGCACGCGCGAGCCCGGGTCTCGAGGCGAGCATCACCTTCCCCGCCGTGCCCGGACAGACCTTCGAGGGGAGCGTCACCGAGGTCTCGCCGTCGGTCGATCCGGCGACGGCCACCTATCCCGTCCGCATCGCGCTCATCGGCCCGTCGCCCGAGATCCGCGCGGGGATGGCCGCGACGGTGAGACTCCGGTTCCCGGTCGACGCGTCGCTGGTCGGAGCGCTGGTGGTCCCGGCCTCCGCCGTGGGGGAGGACGACGAAGGGCGATTCGTGTTCGTCGTCGAGCCGGACGGCGAGGCGCAGGGCACGGTCCGAAAGCGACGCGTCGTCGTCGGCCGGCTCACGTCCGAGGGGTTCGAGATTCGAGAAGGGCTCACGTCCGGACAGAACGTCGCTACGGCCGGTCTCCAGACGCTTCTCGACGGACAACGCGTCCGATTGCGCTAGGAGCGACCGTGAACCTCGCCAGCCTCTCGATTCAGCGGAGCCGTCTCACGTGGATGGTGCTCCTCGCGGTCGTCGGCGCCGGGCTCCTGACCTACGGATCGCTGGCCCGGGACAGCATGCCCCCGTACACCGTGCGGGTCGCCTCCGTCGTGACCCGGTTTCCGGGCGCCAGCCCCGAGCGCGTCGAGCTCCTCGTCACCGACAAGGTCGAGAAGATCGCGCAGGAGCTGCCCGAGCTGGACGAAGTGACGAGCACGTCCCGCACGGGGCTCTCCGTCGTGTCGGTCACGCTGCGCGACGAGATCGGACCGGGGGATCTCCAGGCGGTCTGGGATCGCCTACGCCGGAAGCTCGAGCAGATGGAAGACCTGCCGGCGGGTGTCGAGCCCTCGCTGAACGACGAGGGCATCGGCGAGGTCTTCGGGATGGTGGTCGGCCTGACGAGCGACGGGTTCTCCTACGCGGAGATGAAGGAGTATGCCGACGACCTTCGTGACGACCTGATCAAGCTACGGAACGCGGCCAAGGTCGAGCTCGGCGGCGTCCAGGAAGAGCGCGTCTTCGTCGAGTTCGACAACGCTCGTCTGCGCGAGTACAACCTCACGGCGGGGATCCTCCAGAACATCCTCGCCGCGACGAACATCCTGGGCTCGGGCGGCGCCGTGAACCTCGAGGAAGAGCGCGTGATCCTCGAGCCGACGGGCAACTTCGACGACATCGAGGGCCTACGCTCGCTGCTCATCCCCGTCGGCCGGGGACAGCTCGTTCAGCTCGAGGACATCGCGACGGTGCGGCGGGGGTACGTCGATCCGCCGACCCAGCTCGTCCGGGTCGACGGCCGCGAGGCGATCACGCTCCACGTGAGCCTCAAGAGCGGTGCCAACATCATCCTGCTCGGTGAGGAGGTCGACGCCCTGCTCGCCGATTGGGAATCGAGGCTCCCGATCGGCCTGGACGCTCGCCGGGTGGCCTCGCTGGACCTCTACATCCAGGAGAAGATCGACTCGTTCCTGGGGAATCTGTTGCAGGCGATCGTCGTGGTGCTCGGCGTCATGCTCGTGTTCATGGGTCTCCGCACCGGGTTCGTGATCGCCAGCCTGATCCCGATCGTGACGGTGATGACGCTGATGTTGATGGGGGTCCTCGACATCGGGCTCAACCAGGTCACGCTCGCGGCGCTGATCATGGCGCTCGGGATGATGGTCGACAACGCGATCGTGGTCGCCGAGGCTATCGTGGTGAAGATCGACGACGGGATCGACGCGAAGCAGGCCGCGATCTCCGCCTGCGGCGAGCTCTTCGCCCCCCTCTTGATCTCCACCCTCACGACATCGGCCGCGTTTCTGGCGTTCTACATGTCGCCGACCGTCATGGGCGACATCGTCGGCCCGATCTTCGTCGTGATCTCGCTCGCGCTCCTTTCCTCGTGGCTCGTGGCGCTCACGATCACGACGATGTTCTGCTATCTGTTCCTGGGCGCTCGCCGAGAGGACGAGCGACCGGGGCTCGTGGATCGCGCCATCGCGTGGCTCCGTCTCCGCTACCGGGCCGCGATCCTCGCGGCGCTCGCCCGTCGAGGACGCGTGGTGGGCGGCATCGTCGTCGCGTTCGTCCTGGCGATCGTCGGCTTCGGGCTCGTCCCCTTCGTCTTCTTCCCGGACAGCGACCGGAACACGGTCACGGTGGACATCAGTCTTCCGCTGGGCACTCGCATCGAGCGCACGGACGAAGTGGTGGCGCAGTTCGAGTCGTTCCTGCGCGACTCTCTCCTCGTCACGGATCGCGATCGGCCGGGGGTGCTCGGGTGGACGAGCTTCGTCGGAGAAGGGCCGGAGTCCTACGACCTGGGATACAACCCGGATGAGGCCAACTCGAGCTACGCCCACCTGCTGATCACCACGTCGGGCTTCGAGTTCAACCGCGAGGTCATCGACCGGCTCTATACGTTCGGCTTCGACGGGTTTCCGAACGCCGAGATCACGGTCGGCTCGTTGGACGCCGGCGGCGGGGGGGTCCCGATCGAGATCAAGGTGTCCGGGGACGACCCCGACGAGCTGGCGCGGATCTCGGAGCGGATCCGGCAGGCGGTCGTGAACGCGCCGGGCACGGTGAACGTGAAGGACGACTGGGGACCCAAGTCCAAGAAGTTCGTCGTGGCGATCGACCAGTCGGTCGCGCAGGCCGCCGGGGTGACGAGCCAGGACATCGCGGTGTCGCTGCGGACCATCCTGGAGGGCATCGAGACCGGGGAGTTCCGGGAGGACGACAAGTCGATCCCCATCCTGATGCGGGACGACGCGAGCCAGCAGCAGACGCTGATGTCGCTCGAGACGATGGACGTGTTCGCGCAGTCGACGGGACGGAGCGTGCCGCTCCTCCAGGTCGCCCGGATCGTACCCGAATGGCAGTATTCCCGGATCCGGCGACTCGACCTGCGCCGGACGGTCGTCATCTCGAGCGAGCTCGCGACCGGAGCCAACGCGGCGGCCGTCACGTCGGCGATCACGCCGGTCCTCGATGAGATGGCCGCCGATTGGCCCCCAGGCTACTCGTATCAGCTCGGCGGCGACGCGCAGAACACGGCCGAGAACATGGGGGCCGTGTACCGGTATCTCCCGCTGTCGGGGCTCATCATCCTCTTCCTGCTTATCGTCCAGTTCAACTCGATCCGGAAGACGGCGATGGTCGTGGCGACCATCCCGCTGGCCATCATCGGGGTCGTGATCGGACTGCTCGTCTTCCGGGAGGAGTTCGGCTTCATGCCGTTCCTCGGCGTGATCTCGCTCGCGGGCATCGTGATCAACAACGCGATCGTGCTGCTCGACCGGGTGGAGATCGAGCAGAGCGAGCTGGGGCGCACCCCGCAGGACGCGGTGATCGCGGCCTGTCTCCAGCGGTTCCGCCCGATCCTGCTCGCGACGTTCACGACCGTGCTCGGGCTGCTCCCGCTCTACCTGAGCGGGGGTGAGATGTGGGAGGGGATGGCGATCGCGATCATGATCGGTCTGCTGTTCGGGACCGTCATCACGCTCGTGTTCATCCCGTCGGTGTACAGCCTGCTCTTCCGTGTCGACTACCGCGACTACGAGTTCGACGAGGCCCGGATCGCCTGACCGCCGCGCCCCGCGGGCCGAGTCGATCGAGCGACCGCGTCGGCGAGCGCGCCGATCCCGAGCCGAGAGGTAGTCGGGTTTCGTCTCCCGGCAACGACGTGACGACAGCGCTCACCCCGCTTGGAGCTCCTCCAGCGTCATCACGGTTCCGGACCGGCGCCAGCGGGCCAACGTCTCTCGTTCCTCTTCGAGCCCGAGCCCCCACGTAGCGTCGGACACCGCGGTGACGTCGTACGCCCGGGCCTGCATCCCGTCGACGGCCTGGGTCACGCACACGTCGCGGGCGACACCGGCGACGATGAACTCCGGTCGTTTCCCGAGGGCGCTCTGTAGCGCCAGGAGGAACGGCTCGGTCGCCGCGTTCCCCTCGAACACGTCGAACTGATCCTTCTGGATGAACACGGGGCGGCGCTCATCGACCGCCCGGCGGGCGACGGCGTCGGCGTGCTCCGGGCCCGCCGCGAGCGGCAGCACGATGGGGTCGTCGGGTCGGATCTCCTCGATGATCTCCGCGCCCGCCCGCTCGTCCGCCCGATCGGAGCGGCCCATGCAGTGCGGCGGGTACGTCCCGCGGGCCGGATCCGGCGCTTCGGTGTCGATCTCGTCGTCCTCGAGCGCGTGCCAATCTCCCGTGAAGACGACCACGGCGCAGTGCTCCGCCATCCAGGCGACCGCTCGTTTCAGGGTCGGCACGATCTGGATGGCGCCGACATCGGACTCGTCACCGAGGTGCTTGACGTAGAGCCGGCCGGCCGGACTCATGAAGTCGACCTGTGCGTCGACCACCCAGCCGACCCGAGCCCGCTCCGTCGTCACGAGCGCCCCCCCGGACGGACCGCGCGACCCGCCGCGCCGCGAGTGGACCGGCTATGCGATGACAAAGCGCGTGACTCCGAACGCTGCCCCGAGCATGCCCGGGAATGTACCGTCGACATCGGCCCGGCGAACCCTGGTCTCGCGGATGGACCGAGAGCCGGCCAGGAGCGGCGTCTCGGTCCGCGAAGCCCCTTTGCGCGTAGTCTGCACGGCGGTGTCGAGGACCGGCAGCGGAACGCGATCCACGAGGCGATCCAGCCGAGGGCTCGGGCCTATCTGTATCGGTTCGAAGCGACCGCTCCCGACTCGCTTTGCGGGGCGGGGCCGTAGGGAGCTCGTCTCGGGGAGAGCCGCGCGCGCCGGAGCCGACGCATCGCGCGTCCGATGTCGTGCTGGACGAGCAGACCGATCGGGACGAGGAACAGGGTCACCGGCGTGGCCAGCAGCTCGGCGAACGCCAACGAGACCGCGGCGGGGATGAGATACTGCGCCTGCTGCGACGACTCGAGCATCAGCGGCATCAGACCGCTGACCGTCGTCGTCGTCGTCAGGAAGATCGCGCGAAAGCGGCTCGCGCCCGCCTCGACCAACGCCTCATGGAGCGGCAGCCCCTCCTCGCGCAATTGGTTGTAACGGGATGCGAGCACGAGGCTGTCGTTCACCACGACGCCGGTCGCCGCGAGCATGCCGAAGAAGGACAGGATGCTCAGGGGGAGCCCCATGATGAGGTGCCCGAACGCGGCTCCTGCGAACCCGAACGGGACGACCGAGAGGATCACGATGGGCTTGGCGTACGAGCGCAGCGGGACCGCCAGGAAGACGTAGATCAGGACGACCACGAAGAAGAGGGCGCGCCACAGCCCGCCTCGAACCTCCCCGGCCTCCTCGAGCTCACCGGCCTGTCGGACCTCGAGCCCCGGCCAGCTCACCGGGACGTCGGCCACCTCGTCCTCGATCGCCGACAGCACCGCGGAGGCGCCGGTCACGCGCTTGTCGATCGTGGCGAGGATCGTGGCCGCGCGCTTCCCGTCGCGACGGTTGATCACGCCCGTCCCGAAGCCGGAGTCGAGCTCGGCGACGCTCTCGAGCGTCACCCACCGGCCGTCCGGCGTCCGGATCCTGCTCGTGAGGATCTCGTGGAAGGACGCGCGACGATCCTCCTCGTACCGCACGTAGACCTTGACCTCGTCCGACCGGCGCTGCATGCGCTGGACCTCGAAGCCGCCGAAGCCGTCACCGACCTGCGCGGCCAGGTCGTGCGCCGTGAGCCCGAGGTGCCGGGCCTCGGGCTTGAGCCGCAGACGAATCTCGGGTTGGCCGCCCCTCAGGTCCGACCGTACGTCGTAGACGCCGGGCTGCTCCGCCAACCGTCCCGACAGAACCGCGACCGCCTGGCCCAAGGCGACCTCGTTCTGCCCGATCACCTCGAGCGCGAAGGCACCCCCCGTCTCGAACGAGCCCGAGAACTGGAGATCATCGACGCCCTCGAGATCGCCGACCTCGGCCCGCCACTCGTTGAGGACTCTCGTGGTGCCGAGCTCGTCCATCGCCTCTCGCGTGAGCTCGCCATACGCCGTGATTTGCGCGCGGCTGATGACGACCGCCATGAGCCGCGCGATCGGCGGCTCGGACAGGCCTCCCGCTTCGACCAGCCGGTCGTTCACGCTCGCCGCCGCCGCCTCGATGCGAACGGAGTTGCGCTCCGTCAACGAAGCGGGGGCGCTTTGATCCATGTTGACGGTCACGGTGATCGTGTTCCCCGGCACCTCCGGGAAGAAGACCGTGGTCAGGCGACCGGTGGTGACCATCCCCAGACCGGTCACGAGGACCGCGACGAGGATCAAGAGGGTCGCGTATCGGTGGTGGAGCGCCTTCGCGAGCCAGGGGCGATAGTACCGGACCAGGAAGGCCTCCAGTGCGCCGTCGATACGCCCCCGCAGGCGGGACCAGGCCGCCCCGAGCCGCGTGCGCCCCGAGCCGTAGCTCACGGCCGCCAGGTGGCTGGGGAGAATGAACTTCGATTCCACCAGCGACACGACGACCGCCGCGATGACGACGACCGAGAACCCGGCGAAGACGCGGGCGATGTCGTTGTCGATGAGCAGCAGCGGGAAGAAGGCGGCGATCGTGGTCATCGCCCCGAAGACGGTGGGCGTCGCGACCCGGTGCACGCCGGCGATGGCACCCTCGACCGGGTCGGCGATCCGTCCGCGGGCCTCGTGGACGCTCTCCCCGACCACGAACGCGGCGTCCACCAAGATCCCGAGGACGATGATGAGCCCGAAGGTGGTTATGTCGTTCAGCGAGTGACTCAGGAAGTTGTCGCCCATCAACGCAATGGTGCCCGCGATCGATATCGGGATGCCCATCGCTACCCAGAAGGCGAGCTTGACATCG
>JAKSCH010000439.1 GCA_022360695.1 Gemmatimonadota bacterium | reverse complement strand
CGCTTCGGATCCCGAGATGTCGATGAGCGTCGCGGCCAGCTCGTTGACGGAGGTCTCGAGCCCGGTTCCGACGTTGAAGGCGACGTCGTCGAGGCTCGCCGCGGCGGGGAGATCGACGTGCGTCGCGACCAGATTCGCGCTCGCCACGTCTCGCACGAACACGTAGTCGCGCGTCTGCTCGCCGTCGCCGAACACGGTCAGACCCTCGCCGTCCCGGAGACGCTGACAGAAGATGGCCACCACGCCGGCTTCGCCGTGCGGGTCCTGTCTCGGTCCGTACACGTTGGAGTACCGGAGCGCGACGTACTCGAGCCCGTGCAGCTCGCGGAACGCCTGTAGGTAGTACTCGGACGTCAGCTTCGAGACGCCGTAGGGAGACAGCGGTCTCTTGGGGGCGTTCCTCGCCACGGGGAGATCGGCCGGCTCGCCGTACACGACGCCTCCGGACGAGATGAACACGAAGCGTCGCACGTCCGTCGCGACCGCTGCCTCGACGAGGTTGAGCAGACCGTCGATGTTGATCGAGGCATCCGTGCGCGGCTCGGCGACGGACAAACGGACGTCGATCTGCGCGGCGTGGTGGTTGACGACGTCGAATCGACCCGTCCGCAGGACCTCCCCCACGTCCGGGTCGCGGATGTCGAGCTCGATCAGCTCGACGTCGGGACCGAGGTTCGAGCGGCGACCGCTGCTCAGGTCGTCGAGCGCCGTCACCTCCCACCCCTCGGCGAGATAGGCTTCACAAACGTGAGATCCGATGAAGCCCGCACCACCCGTCACGAGCACCCGTCCAGGGCTCATTCACTCCCTCCTCGATCCACGCCCCACCCGTTCGAACCGGACTCGACCCCGGGTCGCGTTCGACCCCGAGTCGCGGCTCCTACCCTAGACCTCCATCCGCGATCCCGCGAGGTCGGGCCGATCCTCGCGCTCGCAGCAGCGCCTCCAGGTCTTTGAGACACGCGTCGCCGTCGGACCGTTCGGCGACCCGACGCACGGCCTGGGTCGGCGCGTGCAGAATCTTGTTCAGGGCAGCTCGACTTGCCACCCGGATGCGTTCTTCCTCATCCGCATCGCGAGGCGCGGCGGGACGGGACGCCAGCGCATCCGCGACGATCTCGTGGGCGGCGGACCGGAGCTCGCGGATCGCGGGCGCCGCCGCCCGACTCTTCACCCAATCCCAGAACCGCGCCGCGTGTCGTTCGACGATGGCCTCGGCGCGCTCACGCTCCACGGCGCGCGCCTCGCGCGCTTGGTCCACGACGCGTTGGAGATCGTCGACGTTGTACAGAAAGACGCCGGGCAGCTCCGAGACCGCCGGATCGACGTTTCGCGGGAGCGCGATGTCGAGGAGGACCAGCGGGGCGCCGGCGCGGTAGCCTCCGGCGTGGCCCCGCGTCAGGAACGCGGCGTCCGCGTCGGTGCAGGTGACCACGAGGTCGACATCCTGCAAACGGCGCAGAGCGTCCGCGCGCTCGTGCGCGATCCCGTCGACGGTCCGGGCCACGCGCTCCGCGCGCGCCGGATTCCGACTTGCCACGTAGACCCGACGGACGCCCTCGCCTCGGAGGCACCGAACGGTGAGCCGTCCCATCTCGCCCGTTCCCAACACGAGCACGCTCCGGTCCGCCAGCGACCCGAAGACCTTGCGCGCGAGACTGACCGCCGCCGATGGGATCGATGTCGTGCCGCGCGCGATCGACGTCGTGGCGCGGACGCGCCCCCCCGCGGCGAGCGCGGACTGGAAGAGCCGGTGCAGGATCGGTCCGAGCGCGGCGGATTCGCCCTCGCGGTAGGCCGTTCCCACCTGCCCCTGGATCTGCGG
>JAKSCH010000212.1 GCA_022360695.1 Gemmatimonadota bacterium | reverse complement strand
TATACAACGAATTACGACATCTCGCCCACGAATCGATCGAACAGGTAGCGGCTGTCGTGCGGGCCGGGCGCCGATTCGGGGTGATACTGGACCGCGAAGACGGGCCGGTCGCGGTGCTTGAGACCCTCGACGGTGCCGTCGTTCAGGTTTCGGTGCGTCACCTCGAGCTCCTCGGCGCCGATGATGGCGCCATCCTCTTCGCGGACCGCGAACCCGTGGTTCTGCGACGTGATCTCGACCGCGCCGGTCGAGTAGTTCAATACGGGGTGGTTCCCGCCTCGGTGGCCGTACGGAAGCTTGTAGTTCGTCGCGCCGAACGCCCGCGCGATGAGCTGGTGGCCGAGACAGATCCCGAACAGCGGCACGCCGGCGTCGCTGAGCGCGCGGATGCGCTCCACCGCGCCGGGTACCGCCTCCGGATCGCCCGGCCCGTTCGACACGAACACGCCGGCGGGACGCAGCCTCAGCAATTCCTCCGGCTCCGTCGTACACGGAACGACGTGGACGCGGTACCCCTCGCGTCGAAACAGATCGAGGCTACGGGTCTTCACGCCGTAGTCCAGACAGATGACGACGCCCCTCTCCTCCGACTCGAACGGCTCGAGCTCGTACGGCGTCGGGGTCGACACGCTCGTGGCCAAGTCACGCCCGGACATCTCGGGCTCGGCGGCCAGCCGCGCCCGAGCTCGATCGAGATCCACGTCGGCCGGGGCGATCAGCGCGCGCATCGCCCCGGCTTCGCGGATGTGACGGGTGAGCGCGCGGGTGTCGGCTCCGACCAGGGTGGGGATCCGATGATCCTTCAGGTAGGCGGGGAGGTCGTGGTCCGCGGGCCCCGACCCGATGCGAACCGAGAGATCGCGGACGACGAACCCGGCCACCCAAGGCCGTCGCGACTGGCGATCCGGGTCGCGGACGCCGTAGACGCCCTGCATGGGGGCCGTCATGACCACGATCTGGGCCGCGAACGACGGGTCCGTGAGCACCTCGTGGTATCCGGTCATCACCGTGGTGAAGACCGCCTCCCCGGCTGTCTCGTCGTCGGGTCCCAGGTAGGCTCCGTCGAAGCGTCGACCGTCTTCCAGCAGGAGATAGCCGGCGCGTCCTTGCGTGTCGCTCACGCGTCCCGTCCAATGGTGCGAGCTTGATCGACGGCGCGCCGGCCGGGGATCCGCCGCGACCGTTTTCGACCCACGAATCGCGAGGCACCGTGAGTTCTGCCACCCCACCGGCGGAGACCGGAGGAGCCGATCGGCCCCTCGTCCATATCTTCGCCGACGAGTCCTGTCTCGGCAACCAATTCGGCGATCGACGCAACCCGGGCGGCGCGGCCGGGCTCATCGAGCGGTTCGATCGACGCCGCGGATGGTACCGCCGCGACTTCGCGCACTTCGATCCCGACACGACCAACAACCGCATGGCGTTGATGTCGGGAATCGTGGGGCTGAAGGCGCTTCGAGAGCCCTGTCGCGTCGTGTTCACGAGCGACAGTCAGTATCTCGTGAAGGGCATGAAGGACTGGATCCACTCGTGGGCCCGACGAGGTTGGAAGCGGAAGGGCGGGCCGATCGAGAACCTCGAGCTCTGGCAGGAGCTCGTCGGCGCGGCGGGGCGTCACCGCGTCGAGTGGCGCTGGACCCGCGGTCACGCGGAGAACGTCAAGAACGAGTACGCGGACTGGCTCGCATCATCGACCGCGTCGGAGGGGGTCGGTACCGCGGGCCTCGTCCCATCGCGCTTCGAGGGCTGGCTGGCGGAACACCAGGAGCACGGACGATACGTCGACTTCCTGGACCTTCCCGACGAGACCTTCGCGCCGGACCGCGCGCCACCTCGCGTCTGAGCCGCCCTCAGCTCCCGCCGGAATCGCCGGCGCCGTCGTCCCCATCGTCGCCGCCGTCGGTCTCGACCGCGCCGTCGGCCGGCGTCGCCCCGCCCTCGGCGCCCGGCTCGGTCTCGAGCAACGACGGCGGCGCCTCGGGGAGCGCCGTGGGCTGTCCGCCGGGGGGACCTCCGCGCAGAATCGATTGGGGGGCATCGCTCGGTCGGGACGACAGCACCGCGAGCACCAACGCGAGAAAGAGGAACGCGCCCCCACCGATCCACGTCATCTTGGTCAGCGCCGTCGCGGCCTGGCGTCCCCCCATGAACGAGTCGGTCGACGAGGATGCGCCGCCGAACGAGGCGGCGAGCCCACCCCCCTTCCCCGACTGGATGAGGATGATGACGCACAGGAGCAGTGCGATCAGGGAGATGATGACGATCAGAAACGGAAACATCGGTTCACTCGCGCGTTCGCCAAAAAAACGGCGCCCCAAGCGCGGGCGCCCGGTCAGGAGCCACGAGAGGCTACCGACCGCTGAAAACTAGGTCCGGCCTTCGATCCCGGCAAACCCGTCGCGGGGCGACGGTTGGATGCCCCCGACGCGCGGGACCCCGACGACGGGTCCCCGGCTGCCCTCCTACCGACCGGCGTCGCAGATCGCCGCCCAGCTCTCGACGCTCAGGCTCGCACCACCGACGAGCACGCCATCGACACCGTCGCTCGCCAGGAGGGCGTCGATGTTGTCGGGCTTGACGCTCCCGCCATAGAGGATCGCGGCGTTCCGCTCCCCCCCCGACGCCGCGATGGCTTCGCGGACGATCGCGTGTGCGTCCGCGGCATCCTCCGGCGTGGCCGTGCGTCCGGTGCCGATGGCCCACACCGGCTCGTACGCGTACACGAGCTCGCTTCGCCCCTCGGGCGACAACGACGCCAGCCCCGCGGCGACTTGACGATTCAGTACCTCCTCGAGCCGACCCGCGTCGCGCTCCTCGAGCGTCTCACCGACACAGAGGACGGCTCGAAGACCCGCTTCGACGAGGCGGACGAGCTTCGCCCCGACGACGACATCGTCGTCTCCGAACTCTCGTCGGCGCTCGGAGTGACCCGCGAGTCCCCACGTCGCACCGGTCTCCGGTACCATGGCCGCCGCGATCGCGCCGGTGTGGGCGCCCTCCGTCTCGGTGTGGACGTCCTGGATGCCGTATTCGAGGTCGGAGCGCGACGCGGCCGCGCCGGCGAACGCGGGGAGACTGATCGCCGGCGGGAACATCACGACGGTCGCATCATCGCGCGCCGCGTAGACGGCGCTGAACGCCGCCACGAACGTCTCGGTCTCGGTCGGGCCTTTGAACATCTTCCAGTTG
>JAKSCH010000342.1 GCA_022360695.1 Gemmatimonadota bacterium | reverse complement strand
GCGACCTTTCTGCTGACATCGAGGACGGACGCCGAGACAATCGCCGATCAGTGGCGCCGCACCCGCGTCGACACCCTACAGTTGGTCGACCGGCTAGGGCCGGACGGGCTCGCCCGCCTGCGCGAGCTGGTGCCCGAGACGTCGCTGGTCCAGGTGATCCACGTCGCCGGCGACGCATCCATCGACGAAGCCGTCCGCGTCGCCCCGCTCGTCGATGCGATCCTCCTCGATTCGGGGGATCCGAACCTCGCGGTGAAGCAGCTGGGCGGCACCGGGAGGACACACGACTGGCGAGTGAGCCGCGCCATCGTCGAGTCCGTCGACCGTCCCGTCTATCTGGCCGGTGGCCTCACCCCCGAAAACGTGGGCCATGCGCTGGCGACCGTCCGTCCGTACGGCGTCGACGTGTGTAGCGGTCTGCGCACCCATGACCGGCTCGACGAACGGTTGCTTGAGCCGTTCATGGACGTGATCGCGTCGTTCGGAGACCTCACGTAGCGACGACCGAACGTCGCCCGCTAGCCGTCGAGCGGCACCCGAGCGCCGCGCCGACAACTTCGCTCGAGCTCCGGGGTCTCGGAGCCCACGCACGCCGTCCGGCGCGCGGCGGAGCTCGCGTGCAAGATGCCGATCTCCTCGCCTATGGCCTCGTGACAGCGTGGCTTCGCCCACGCTTCCACGCGTCGGCAAAACGAGAACGCGGCGCCCGTGGTGGCGGTGAGGTCGATGAAGTTCTTGACGAGCCCCACGTAACACCACTCGCGATACTCTTCGGGCGACTTCCGGCATTCACGAAGCGAGGGGCGGGGCTCCTGTAGGGTCCGGGAGCTGATGTCGCGACCGAGGCTCTGAAAGCACGTGCGCCGCCAGCCTTCCGGCGCTTCGGCGCAGCTCTCCGCGGCCTTCCCGATGTCGTTCCCGTTGTGCCACAGCATCGCGGACGTCTGCATCATGTAGCAGGCCGTGAGATACCGGTCGTCCAGGATCGAGCACGGATAATGGGGATCCTCGCCGCGCAACGCTTCGAACGGCTCGGCGCCCTCGGGCACCCCGTCGTGCGCGTGACCGGTCGGCGCACCCTCTTCACCATCCGCACCGTGGTCGTGGGATGTCCCGGGGTCGTCGGCGCTTCCCCCGGTCGATGTCCCGTCGTCGACGAGCGCGCTCGCCGGGTGATGCGGGTGCGTGACGTTCACGACGTTCTCCATGAACGCCCCGCCGTAGCACGACTCCCGATCCCAGCTCGAACGGAGGTAGTCACAGTCCTCGAGGGCGCGCGGGAGGTCGTGGCCGTAGAACATCGTCAGACCGTGCCCGAGCCCGTGCAGACACTGGAACAAGAGCCACCGTTGCTCATCGGACCGATACGGTGCGCAAAGCTCGTTCACCGCCGCCTCGTCCGCGGCGCCCTCGGCGATGAAGTGCGCCTGGATCACGCCGTGGTAGCAACCGGATTGATACAGCGTGCTGCACTGGGAGAACACGTCCGCGACCGGTCGCTCCGGCGTGTAGGCCGCGATCCCGATCGCGTGCGTATAGACGTGCCCGCCTTGCTCCACCTGACGGTCGGCGGACCCGATCGCCTCGAGCATCTCGAGCGCCGAGGAGACGCTTCCGCTCTCCAACTCCGCGAGCAGCCGTGTCTCGTAACACGCTTCCTTCTCGTCGCCCGACCGTGACGAGCACTGCTCGACCGCAGCTCGGGCCGCCTCGGGAGCGTCCGGGGAAAGCGTGCGTCGCTCGCACGCCGCCAGCGTCAACGCGAGCGCGGCACCCACCATCACCAGAGCCGGCCGTCCCCCACTCTCAACACGTCTCATGATCCACATCGCCCGTTCCTCGCGTACACCAACGAAGCGAGGGGTGCGGCGGCTTCGAGTCGACGCACCCCTCTCGCACTACGCAGGTTCGCTCCGGCGGCGGGGGGCCCGTGAGGACGCCGCATCCGCTCCCGGGCCGGTGCGCCCCGCCCGACCGAGCTCAGACCCGGTCGATGAAGATGTTCACGCGCCAGTTGCTCATCATCTCGGGATCCTCGCCGCCATCGTCCGATTCCGAGATGTCCTCACCGGGTCCATACGTGCCGATCCACTCCGATACGGGTCCACGGAACTCGCGACGATACGAATCGAGCATGTCGTTGGCGGAGAACTTGTCCAGCTCCTCGCCGAACAGCTCGATCACCAGGTGGTCCGACACCTCCCCCTCGAAGATCTCCCAATTGAGGATCTCGCGGTTGAATACCGGTTGATCGGAGATCGAGATGTGCCCGGTCGCGGGATAGCGGCCCTCGGTCGGCTCGCCGTCGAGATTGTCGCTGGAGACCACCGATTTGAAGACGAACTCGCCCTTCTCCTTGAAGGCCGGCTCCAGGTTGTCGAGAATCTGGACCCAACGGACCGTGACTTTGATCCGCTCGCCGTTTGCCTCGCTCATCGCCGCTCCTGTTGGTCAGATCGGTTGGACGGTCCGACAAGTTGTAGTAAAACTCCGGGTCCAACAAGCCAGTGACCTCAGAGGAGCGCCTCGGGATCCCGATCGATCTCGAGCCTCAGCCCGGTCCCCGGTTGGCCGCGATGCTCCGCGACGTATCGAAGGACCGAGCCGAGCGTGGGCGGGTGCTCCGTCTTGAGCAGGAAGTGCCACCGCCACCGATCGCGCAGACGCTCGATCGGGCAGGGCGCGGGTCCGACCACGTCGATCGCGGTGAGCCGGCGGGCGCGGATCAGATCGCGCGTCCACCCCGCGATCGCGTCCGCCGTGTCGATCACGGGATTCTCTTCGAGACCGGACACCACGACGTTCGCCAGCCGCGCGAAGGGTGGGTAGCCCGGTTCGCGTCGGTCTTCGAGCTCTCGTTCGGCGAACCCTCCGTAGTCGTGATTCGCGGCGCTCTCGAGCGCGAAGTGATTGGGCCGCGACGTTTGCACGAGGACTTCACCGGGCTCCTCGCCGCGTCCGGCGCGCCCCGCCACCTGCTCCAACAGCTGGAACGTGCGCTCGCTCGCGCGAAAGTCGGGTAGATGGAGTCCGACGTCCGCGTTGATCACCCCGACCAGCGTCACGCCCGGGAAGTCGAGCCCCTTGGCGATCATCTGGGTGCCGAGGAGGATGTCGACCTCGCGTCTTCGAACCGACTCCAGGATCTCGAAGTGGGCCCACTTCGAGCCGGTCGTGTCCAGGTCCATGCGGGCGATTCGCGCGGCCGGGAACAGCTCTCCCACCCTTCGCTCCACCTGTTCCGTTCCGACGCCGCTGAACCGAGGGTCCGGCTCCCCGCACGACCCGCACGATCGCGGCGGAGGCGACTCGAACCCACAGTGGTGACAGACGAGGCGTCGTCGACGTCGGTGGTAGGTGAGCGTGACCGCGCAGCTCCCGCAGCTCCACACGTGACCGCACGCGACGCACTCCGCGAACGACGCGTACCCTCGACGGTTCAGGAACAAGATCACCTGCTCGGCCCGCTCGAGCCGTCTCTCGACGGCAGCCCGTAACCGCTCGGAGAGGATCGGAGGTCCGTCGACCGGGCCCCCCGCGGGACCGCCGGTCTGCGCGGACCGTTCGCGCTCGATCTCGGCACGGAGATCCACGAGCTCGACCGAAGGGAGCCCCCGACCCGTGACCCGGTCCTTCAACTCGAGCAAGTGATATCGACCGGCTCGGGCGTTCTCCCAGCTCTCGAGCGCCGGCGTGGCCGACCCCAACAGACACAACGCGCCCTCGATTCGTGCTCGCATCACGGCGACGGAGCGGGCGTGGTACCGCGGCGTGTCGGATTGCTTGTAGCTGCTCTCGTGCTCTTCATCGAGGATGATCGCGCCGAGGTTCGGTACGGGCGCGAAGGCGGCCGAGCGCGGTCCGATCGCCACCCGCTTCTCTCCCGTACGAAGCGCTCGCCACGCATCGTAGCGCTCGCCATCCGACAGACCCGAATGCAGGACCGCGACCGCATCCCCGAACCGCGCCCGGAACCGCTCGACGGTCTGCGGCGTGAGCGAGATCTCGGGGACCAACACGATGCCCGAGCGTCCGTCCGCCAGGACGCGCTCGAGCACCTCGAGGTAGACGACGGTCTTACCGGACCCGGTGACGCCACGGAGCAGCGCGACATCGCCCGGTCGATCGAGCGCGGCCAGCCGGTCGACGACCGCCTGCTGGGCCGAGGTCAACACGTGTCGCCGCTCGGTCGGTCGGTCACCCGCGAACGGGTCGCGGGCGACGGACCGCTCGACCTGTTCGGCGAGTCCTTTGTCGACGAGCGCGCGCACCACGGTACGGGAGAACCCGAGTTGGCCGACGAGGTGCCGAACCGAGGCCTCGCCGCCGAGCGACTCGACCGTCTCGTACGCTTGACGCTGACGACGGGCCCGGCCGAAGACCTGCTCCCGTTCGCTCAACGTGGCCAGCTCTCGGCGGATCCGAAGGACTCGCTCGGTCTTGGTCGTGGGACCGCGACCGCGGTCGGCCCGCCCGCCGAGCAGTCCGGGGGGGAGAACCGTCTTGAGCACCACGCCCAGCGGCGCCACGTAGTAGTCCGAGATCCAACGGCTCAGCCGCAAGAGCCCTTCGTCGACGACCGGAGCCTCGTCGAGCACTTCGACGACGTTCTTCAGACGGGGTGGGCGGGCATCGCGATCCGTACGGAGACCCAGCCGATCGACGACGCCGACGGCCTGGGTCCGTCCCAGGGGGACCCGCACGCGCACCCCGGGGGACACGACGGGTCGCAGGTCCGGCGGAATCGAGTACGCCAGCGTCCCGAGGAACGGACGCGCGATCGCCACCTCGCAGGCGTCGGACGCTCGGGATACGCGTCGGCCGTCCGTCTCGGCTCGATCTCCGGGGTTTCTCACGTCACGAGCTCGTCGCCAAACTTGACACTCCACGGCCAGATTGCTTGATTTTTCCGACCCGTTCCAAGGGGGATGAGCATGGGCTGTCTGGCCCTGAACGCTTCATACGAGCCGCTGACGATCATCCCGATCCGACGCGCGGTGCGGTTGGTGATCGACCAGAAGGCCGAGGCGCTGGAGGTCGACACGGCGCGCCCGATTCGCTCCGAATGTATCCGGATGGATACACCGGTCGTCATCCGGCTCGTACGGTTCATCCACGTCCCCCGCCGCTTCCGCCGCCAGGTCACGAACACGTTCCTGTTCGCCCGCGACGGATATCGGTGTCAGTACTGCGGTCGACACCGCCGCGAGCTGGGATATCGAGAGTCGCTGACGCGCGACCACGTGATCCCGATCTCGCGCGGTGGGGACAACGGGTGGACGAACGTGGTCACCGCGTGTAGCAAGTGCAACTTGAGAAAAGCGGATCGATTGCCGGCCGAGTGCGGCTTGCACATCATGACGGAACCGCGCGAGCCGAATCACGTCGAGCTGATCTGGGCCGTTCGCACGGTAACCCCCGTGCAGGCGAAGTACATCGGCACGTTCTACGGTCAGGACGTGTTGAACGCGCTCTCGCCGTAGCTCGACCTGGAAGGCCAGACTCTCATGCCGTTGAGCGGTTTCGGAATGGGCGAGGTGATCCTCATCGCGATGCTCGTCCTCATCGTTTTCGGCCCGCGTCGTCTCCCCGAGATCACCCGCACGATCGGCAAGGGTGTTCGAGAGTTCAAAAAGGGGATGAACGAGATCCAGCGAGAGCTCGAGGCGGCCGATCGGGAGGAACGCTGGGGTGATTCGAAGCGATCCCCCCGCCCCTCGATCGCGACGCCCGCGACCGCCGCCGGAGCGACCGCCGTCGCCGGCACGGCCACTGCCGACGCGACGGCCGAATCCGAGTCGACGAACGAAACGGAAGAGGACGAACGCTCGAGCGCCGCGCCGTCCGACGAAGAGGGCGAGACGAGCGCGGAGACAGCCGCCGAGTCGTCGAGCTCGGACGCCGGCGAATCACCCGTCGCCGATATCCACCAGGAGCCTCCGACGCCGCGCCCCGGTCCGGACCCCGCCGACGAGTTCATCGACCCCTGGGCGACCGACTCTTCGCGACCGAGCGCGCCGCGCCGTAAGACCGCGCCGGCGGAAGCGGAAGAGGATCTGGGCTAACCCGCTCGCGGGGGCGTGGGCGGGCTACCCTCCCGCGAGCTCGCGATACTTGCGGTTGTCGCCGCTCAACGCGCGCAACCACTCGAGCGCAGGCGGTCCATCCGCCGCCGCGTCGGGATATCCACGGTTCATGATCCGCACGAACGCCGATTCGGCGTCTTGCACGCGTATCGCGATCTCCTGTCCACGACGGCAGGGGTCGCAGAGTACCCCACCTTCGACGGGTACCTCGTTCACCCACCAGTCGCCTTCGGACCCTCGGAGCGTGAACCCGTCCCAAGCCTCCGGGATACGGAACGTGCCGAACGACTCGCCGCCCGCCCCTTCGTTCAAACCGCCGAGCCGTACCGGCCCGTGCAGCGCTTCCAGGAGCTCCGCCGGATCGACGCCGCCCTCGAGCTCCCGATCTTCGTCGGTCCACCGCACCTTGGCGCGAAATCCGTCCGCTCGAAGCGCGGCGTCGCGCGCTCTCTTGAACGGGACGGAATGCGTGACCCGGTGGGGCACCCCCGCCGCGAGCCCCTCGGCGCTCGTCTCCACGCGCTCGCCACCGATGTCGAGCTCGAGCGTCGCGATGCGCGGCGCCGAAGGCTTCACGGGCTGGTCGCCCAGAAGAAACGCCACCATGCGCTGCCGTCGCCCATCCGGGTCGGTCGGGCCATACCGTCGACCCTCGTTCGCGGTCTCGGGGTCGACCCCCAGCTGATCGGCCGGGGCAGCCGCCCGCGGGTCGCCGGCCCGCGGGTCCGGGCGTCGGGTCTCGGACGGTTCCTCATCGCCCTCGACGTCGACCTCCTCGCCCGCCCGTCGTCCCTCGAAACGGGAGTCGAAGTCGCGAGCGCCGCCGAAATCGATGATGCCCTCCAGGTGACCATCGTCGGCCTCACCGGTGAACTCGAGCTCGGCGGAACGACCGCGTCCGCCGGCCCGTACCTTCCAACCAAACGCGATGCCGCTGACCCACCCGTCGCGGATGTCGCCCTCGAACTCCCTGCCCTGCCGCTCCCGCTCATCGGATCGACCCCGACGTAGACGACCCTCGAGCTCGCCGTCCGGGCTCATCTCGAGCTCGGCGAGCATCCGTTGGATCCCCATCGGTCCGTACAGCGTGATCTCCCACTCACCGGTCAGATCCACATCCGGCGGGGCCTCGCGGTCATCAACGCCTCCACCTCCGCCATCGCCGCGGCCCCAGCTGGTCACGTCGATGTCGAATGCGGCATCCAGGTCGTCTCGACCCGTGCTCCACGTCAGTCGCGACACCGTGGGGGCCTCGAGCGTGACGACGCCCTCCGGATAGTTGGGTCGCATCCCCGGGGGACGAGATGCCTGTACACGGAGTCCTCGCATGCCCTCCGACGCATCGTCGTCCTGCGGTCCCGTCGCACCGGCGATTCGCGCGGCCAGCGTCCGCGGACAAGCCCCGTCGCCGTCGACGAGGGCGAGGAGCGTGTTCCACCCACCGGCCAGCCGGACTTGCCGCGTCCCCGACGCCTCGAGCAGGGGCTGACCGTTCGCCCATGCCATCAGCCCGGCGCACGACGCGGTCGTGATCGTGATATCCACGTCGCCGTCGTGAGGCGCTCGGATGTACGTGTGGGCGAGCACGGCCCGGTCGCCGTCGGCCCGATCCGTGAAGTCGAACTCGGTCCGTCCATCTTCGCGCACGAGCGTCCATTCTCCCGGTCCGACATCGAGGTTCCGCTCGGGAAACGCGATGCCGCCATCTGTCAGCAGGGGGTTCTCGCCGGCGGACACGCTCGCTCCGCTGACGAGCCAGCGGTCGACCGGGGTCTCCTGCGCGATCGCCTTCGACCCCACCGTGGCCGCCAACGCGGCGATGAAGGCGACCCGGTGTGGGCGACACCGGCGACCGAACGCGCGAATGCTTCGAATCGGACTGCTGTTCATCGGACGGCTCTCACCCTCTGGTCCAAAACGCCGAGCGCTCGAAACGGTGCATGCGACTATACAACGTCGGCCCCGCCTCGAGTTCCACAAGAGCAGACGCGGCGAGCGACGAACCGGTCACGAAGCGACGTGGTGGGAGCGGACTGCCTCGGTCCTCGACATCGAGCGAGAGCCGCTGGTCGGGTCAGGCGACGCTGTTGGCCGAGAACCCGACGAAACGCGACTCGAGAAAACCGCCCAGCGCCGAGATGCCGAGCGGTTTCGCGAACAGATAGCCCTGCACGTACCGAATGCCGAGCCGGCGTAGGACGGTCTCCTCCTCCACCGTCTCCACGCCCTCCGCAAGCACGCGCCGTCCGAGCCGCTCGCACATCTCCTGAAGCGATCGTACGACGGTTCGGAGCTCGTGATGCGTATCGATCCCGTGGACCAGACACCGATCGAGCTTCACGATGTCGATGGGAAGCTCCGTGACGTGGAGCAGCGGCACGCGATCGTCCCCCACGTCGTCGAGCGCGACCGCGACGCCCCCCTCGCGGATCTCTTGCAATAGCCGAACCGCGGCCGGGATCCGACCCCGGTCGACCGGATCGGCGAT
>JAKSCH010000215.1 GCA_022360695.1 Gemmatimonadota bacterium | reverse complement strand
GCTGGCCGAGACGACGGACCTGCCGCTCGACGAGCTCCTGACCGAGTCCGAGAGCGCGTACCGATCCTACGTGGACGCGTTCCGTGCGCTCGCCGTCGATGCCGACTACGGCGCCGCCCTGGAGCGCGTCGGCGATGCGGTCGCGATCGATTCGAGCTTCGCGTTGGCCCACTGGCTTCGCTACGCCGTCGGGACCTTCTCGGGGCAGAGCGCGATCGCGGTCGAGGCGTTGAACGCGGCGAAGGAGCACGAATACCGGCTCCCCGAGCGCGAGCGTCTCTACGTGACGCGCGAATACCACTACACGGTGCGGCGGGATCCGGCCAAGGGCGTCGCCATGGCCAAGCGGTCCGTCGAGATGTTCCCGGATGACGTCGAGGCACTCGCGGTGCTCGGCCTCTACTACCAGGTGGCCAACGAGATCGACGAGGCGATCGGGGTCTACGAGCAGATGCTCGAAATCGACCCGTCGCAAACGCAGCCGCTTCTGGCGATCGGACAGCTGCTCAGCGGTCGGGGACGCCACGACGAGGCGATCGAGTACTTGGGTCGTTACGCCGAGCTGTCGCCGGACGACATGAACGCCTACCCACCGCTGTCGGCCGCGTATCAGGCGATCGGTGACTTCGACCTGGCCGCGGAGGCGTGCGATCGGGCGTTGTTGATCGATCCGGAGGATGTGCCCGCGCAGATCTGTCTCGGAACCGTGGCGTACGAGCAGGGACGCTGGAGCGATGCGGAGGCGTTCTTCGACGATGCGTTCGAGTCGTCGCGAACTCTCGCGGCGATTCGTCAGGTGCACCAGGCGCGCGGGGCGTATTTCGCTCGTCGCGGCCAGGTGGACGCGGCGCTCGAGGAGCGCGCGCGGGAGATCGACGCAATGAGCGCGTCCGGCGCGGCGCCGATCGAGGTCGCCCTACGACGCATCCGCACGCTCGTCCTCTTCGTGTGGGCGGGTAGGGAGCAAGCCGCGCTGGATTCGATCGCGGCGATCGAGACGGTGTTCCCGCCCCCCTTCGACAACTTGGGTGCGACCGGCGCGCTGGACATCTACTCGATCCTCAGGGATGCCGAGGCGCTGGCATCGGCCGCGGATCGCGTGGAGCAGGCCATCGAGGCGCTCGGCGCCGAGGCGCTCCGGCCGAACGTCCTCATGGCGCGGGGGCTCGTTCTCGAGCTCGCCGGCGATTGCGAGACCGCGTTGACGAACTATCGGGCCGCGCTCGAGCTCGCCCCGACGGCCGACGCGATCCGCATCGACATCGGCCGCTGCCTGGTGACCCTCGGTCGTCTCGACGAAGCGGCGGACGAGCTCGCCGGCGCGCTCGAGCGCGCCCCGTTCGGCCCGCGCACGCTGACCCAGATGGCTCGGGTCGAGATCGAGCGCGGGAACGCCGAGGCGGCCCGGGCCCACCTCGAGCGGGCGTTGGACGTGTGGTCCGACGCGGATCGCTCGTACGAGCTCGCGTCGGAAGCGCGCGACCTGCTCGCGTCGCTTCCGAACGGCTGACGTCGCTCCTTGGAGTTCTTTCTCGGCGCGCTCCTCGGGTTCGTGGCACTGCTCCTCCTGCTACGTCTCCTCATGCAGCGCATCGTCCCGTTCTTCGTCTTCTACCCCGAGTCGCTGGAGCCACGGGAGAGCCACCCCCGGTTCTGGGGGTTCCCGGACGCGACGGAGGTGCGGATTCCGGCACCCGACGGCCCGTTGCTCCACGGCTGGTGGTTCCCGGCCATCGGAGCCGATTCGAGCTCGGGGGCCGTGATCTACTTCCACGGAAACGCCGGGCACCTCGGGGATCGCGGGACGGTGGCGGCGGCGCTCTCGGGGCTCGGTCTCGACGTGCTGCTTCCCGATTATCGCGGGTTCGGGCTCAGCGAAGGGAAGGCGACCGAGGCGGGGCTCTATGCGGATGCGCGCGCGGTCTATCGCTGGCTCGTCGACGAGCGCGGCGTCGATCCCCGAAAGCTGTTCCTGATGGGCAATTCGCTCGGCAGCGCCGTCGCCGCCGATCTCGCGATCGACCGCAAGATCGCGGGTCTCGTGATGCTGGGGCCGTTCACGCACACGCCGGCCGTCGCGCGACACCGGATCGGTTGGCTCCCCGATTGGTACCTCGACTGGAAAGACACGCGGTTCGACTCGCTGGTCCGCGTGCCGCGCGTCGAGGCGCCGATTCTCGTGGGGGCCGGCGCCGAGGATCGCGTGATCCCCCCCGAAGAAGCGCGGGCCGTGTTCGACGCCGCGCGGCCCCCGAAACGCTGGCTCTTGATCGATGGCGCGGGGCACAATGACATCTTTTCGCACGAAGAACTGTGGAAGGAGCTCTATCGCTTCACGCACGATGTCCTGGTCGGCGACGTCTAGTGTGGTGCATCAAAAGTCCCTTGCCATTCGAGCGGCGATGCATCCCGCTCGCCGGCGACCCACTGCGTGGGTACCCCCTCGATCTCGACGTAGCTATGGCTACGCCTTCGTTCTCGCGTCTT
>JAKSCH010000336.1 GCA_022360695.1 Gemmatimonadota bacterium | reverse complement strand
GCCGGGTGATCTCGTGCGTCTTGAGGAAGTTCATCACACCGACGACGCCCGGCTCGGTGCTCACCCAGTGCATGTGCGTGAACATCACGATCCCGGCCAAGGCGTTGCCGAAGAACACGGCGGGCCATCCCGGCGCCGAAAGCACGAGCTCGTCCGGCGCCCGGATGAGTCCCAGATAGAACACGAGCGAGCAGGCGAACAACCCGTAGGCCGCACCGATCAGGATGTTGCGAGGGAGTCCCACCCACCGAACCAGCGCGGCGGCGAGCATCCCCAAACCGCCCCACGCCAGGAAGTGAATGATCGTGAACCCGATGATGACGCCCGCCGTGGGCTCGACATCGGCTCGGTTCACGATCGCGCCCCACAGAAAGGCGGGCGTGCGAAGCGGCGTGCCCTGCCCCAGATCGTAGAAGTAGAAGAGCACGGCCAGAACGAAGCCGGCGAGGAGCCCGCCGACGAGGCCCGCCCAGATCCGGCGGTGGAGCGTCATGACGCGCCGCCGACTTCCCCGGAGTGCTTCGTCTCCCACGTCTGTTGATCCTGGATCGCTTCCTCGACCTCGCGCTCGCGTTGTTTACGTCGCGCCCGGACGATCCCGCCGCCGATCACGACGAGCAGGATGTACGGCGTGGCCGCCATGAGGATGAACATCCACACGTAGCCGACCTGCGAATCGGCCGCGTGCTGTAGCACGACGTTCGCCACGGCCGTCGCGCTCGAGGTGCCCGTCACCGCGTCGAACACGATCACACCTTGTCCAGGACGAGGGCGAGCAAGAGCGCCGGCAGGTAGAGGATCGAGAAGCGAAACAGCTTCCTCGCCCGTTCGGCCGAAGCCGCACGGCTGAACTGAGCCGCGGAGGCGAGGAATCCGATGCTCAGGAGGAGCGCGCTCGCGAAGTAGATCGGACCCGCGAGCCCGAACACGGTCGGCAGGAGGCTCACCGGCACCAGCGCGAGCGTGTAGTTCAGCGTCTGATGACGCGTTCGGAAGCCCGCCGCGTCATCGACGGTGAGCATACGGAGCCCCGCCGCGCGGTAGTCGTCGCGAAGGATCCAGGCCAGCGCCAGGAAGTGCGGCATCTGCCACAGAAACAAGATGCCGAACAGCGCCCAGCCGCCCGGCGCCACGGTTCCGGTGGCCGCCGTCCAGCCGCCGAGGATGGGGAGCGCTCCGGGGATCGCACCGATCACGGTCGAGAACGAGTGCACCCGCTTGAGGGGGGTATACACGAAGTCGTACGTCGCAAACGTGGCCGCGGCCAGGGCAGCCGTCAGCACGTTGGTCGTGAACGCGAGATAGGCGATCCCGAGCCCGGCGAGCGCGCCCGAGAAGACCGCCGCGGGCAGCGTTCGGATCCGGCCGGCCGGCACCGGCCGGTCCCGCGTACGCACCATCAAGGCGTCGACGTCGCGCTCCAGGACCTGATTCATGGCGCTCGTACCGCCCGCGACCAGGGCGATCCCCACCATGGCGTGGAGGAACAGGAAGACGTCGAACGACGCGGCGCCGAGGAAGAACCCCGCGGCCGCGGTGACGAGGACGAGCGCGGTGATCCGAGGCTTCGTGAGATCGAAATAGTCGCGAAGCGCGCTCGGTTCGGCGCGCGGGCGCGCGCGGCCGGATCGGTCTTCCGATGCGGACCCGTCACCGAGAGCGATCTCTCGAGCCATCAGAGCGCGATCTGTTTCCGACACGAGCAGCCTATACGTACTCCATCATGATCACGAGAATCATGATGGCAACCGCAGGGAGCGGCGCCAACGCGACCATCCGCAAGCGATTCGGTTCAAACTTCAGATGCATGTAATAGAGCGCCACCAGCAGGGCTTTCCACACCGCCATGACCAACAAGGACGTGACGATCATCCATTTGGGGATCGCGAGAAACGCGACCCCGACCTCCGCAAGCGTCAGGATGAGGAGGTACAGCCAGATGAGCATGTACTTGGGCTGCGGGTGTGCGTGCCCGTCGCCTCCGTCCGCCGCGTGACTTCCCGCTTCGCTCATTCCACCGCTCCGTAAGAGAGTCCCGCTCAGATCAAGTAGACGATCGTAAACAAGATGATCCACACGAGATCGACGAAGTGCCAGTACAACCCGAGGACCTCGATGCCATGCGTGTTGTCCTTCCCCCAGTGTCCCGCGTACGCCCGCTTCGTCGCCCACGCGAGGCAGACGACGCCGAGCAACACGTGGAATCCGTGGAATCCGGTCATGGTGTAGAACGTCGCCCCGTACAGCCCGGCCTGGGGCGTGAAGCCGTGGCTGCCCTGCCACTCGGCGTGGAGCACGAGCTCGGTGTATTCGTACACCTGGATCCCGAGGAACAGCGCACCCAGCAGCGTCGTCGCCAGCAGGTAGTTGCGAATTCCCTTCTGGTCGTCGGCTTCCGCGGCCGCGAACGCCTTCACCATCGTGACCGAGCTGCAGATCAAGATGAACGTGTTCACCGCGGTGATCCCGATGGCGAGCACGTCTCCCGGCTCCGCCCATACGTCCGCGGCGCCGAATCGTAGTACGACGTACGATCCGATCAGCCCCGCGAAGAACATCACCTCCGAGCACAGAAACACCCACATGCCGACTTTTTGGGTGTAGACATCGAGCCCTCGTTCGGGAGCCCGGCCTGCGGTCGCGGCGTGCGCCATCTGGTCTGTTCCCTTTCCTCGTGCCTAGTGACCGCCCGCGGGGGACGGAAGATCGGGTCGCTCGTTCTGCGCCAACCAGTCTTTGTCCGTGACGCCGGGGTGGCTGTACTCGTGGGGCCCGTGATAGACGACCGGCACTTCAGCCCAGTTGCCATGCTTGGGCGGTGAGGGCGTCTGCCACTCCAAGGTCGTCGCGTTCCACGGATTGGCCTCCGCCTTCTTCCCCTTGAAGATGCTCCAGAAGAAATTGAACGCGAACAAGAATCCCGTCGCGTAGAGGGCGAACGCGGACCACGTCATCAACTCGTTCGTGCCGCCGATCCCCTGCAAGTGCGCGTAGCCGGTCGAGTCGTAGATCCGTCTCATCATCCCGACCATGCCGACGCCGTGCATCGGGAAGAAGACCAGGTTGAAGAAGATCATCGTCGTCCAGAAGTGGATCTTGCCCAGCTTCTCGTTCATCATCCGGCCGAACATCTTCGGGAACCAGAAGTAGATCGCGGCAAAGAGCGCGAACAGGCTCCCACCGAAGAGCACGTAGTGGATGTGCGCCACGATGAAGTACGTGTCGTGGATGTAGATGTCGACGGGCGTCGAGGCCATGAAGATCCCCGACAGACCACCGATGGCGAACATCGCGACGAACCCGATCGCGAACAGCATCGGCGTGTGGAAGTGGAGGTTCCCCCTCCACATCGTGCCCATCCAGTTGAACGTCTTGATCGCCGACGGGACCGCGATGAACAGCGTCGACACCGTGAACGTCAGCCCCAGCGTCGGGTTCATCCCGCTCTGGAACATGTGGTGGCCCCACACGATGAAGCCGAGGAAGGCGATCCCGATGATCGCCCACACCATCGCCTTGTAACCGAACACCGGCTTCCGGGAGCCGACCGAGAGGATCTCCGACGTGAACCCCATGGCCGGCAGGATCAGGATATAGACCTCGGGGTGACCGAAAAACCAGAACAGGTGTTGCCAGAGGAGCGGCTGCCCGCCGCCCTCGGGCAGGAAGAACGACGTCCCGATCGTCTGATCGAACAGCAGCATGATCCCGGCCGCCGACAGGACCGGCATCGCGAGCAGCCCCAGGATCGCGGTGATGAACAACGCCCAGATCGTGAGCGGCATGCGGAACCACGTCATCCCGGGCGCCCGCATGTTGATCACGGTAGTGATGTAGTTGAGCGACCCGAAGATCGAGGAGAGCCCGATCAGCACGATCGCGACCAACCACATCTGCTGCCCGAGCGCGACGCCGGTGAGATCCGGTCGAGCGCTGAGCGGCGCATAGAGCGTCCACCCGGCGCCCGCCGCTCCGCCGACGACGAAGAAGCTCGCGAGCGTGAGAATCCCGGCCGGGACCATCACCCAGAACGAGTACATGTTCAGCCGCGGGAACGCCATGTCGTGCGTTCCGAGCTGAAGCGGGATCAGGTAGTTCGCATACACGCCGACCAGCATCGGCATGATCGCGAGGAACACCATGATCGACCCATGCATCGTGACCAGCGAGTTGTAGAACTCGGGCAGGATGTACCCGCTCGCGACCATGCTCTCCGGGAAGATGCCTCCGCCGGGGATCGGTTGGTCCGGCCACGCGATCTGATACCGCATCATCATCGCGAGGAACCCGCCGACCGCCAGGAAGAACAGGGTCGTGAACAGGAACTGGATCGCGATGACCTTGTGGTCCGTCGAGAAGATGTACTTCCGCAGGAAGGACTGTTCGTGCTCCTCCTGAAGAATCGCCTGGCCGGTCGCCTCCGCTACGATCGTCGCCATGTCAGCCTTTCTCGATCACTGCGCCTGGGCCGTCGCCTGGCTCGCCTGCCAAGCGTCGAAGTCCGCCGACTCGTGCACGGTCACGCTGGCCGCCATCCGATAGTGGCCCAGCCCGCATAGCTCCGCGCACGCGATCTCGAAATCACCCGTCGTGGTCGCGTCGAACCAGATCGGGATCGTCATCCCCGGCACCGCATCTTGCTTGACGCGGAGCTCCGGGATGAAGAAGGAGTGGATCACGTCCTCGGCCTCGAGGTTCACGATCACCGGCTCGTTTACCGGCATGTGGAACTGGTTGCGAACGATGAAGTCATCCGCCGTGCCGAGCTGCCGATCCATTCCGGGGTACGTGATATTCCACTCGAACTGCTTCCCTACGACCAGGAATTCGAGCGCATCCTCGGGGAAGTTGTCCGGGTTCTTGATGTTGGCCCAGACACCCGCCGAGTATGCGCCCAGCACCGCGAAGACGATCGCCGGGATCACCGTCCAGATCACCTCGAGCTTGTTGGAGCCGTGGGTGTAGTGCGCCGTGTGACCCTCGCGGTTCCGATACTTGAGCACGAACCAGAGGATCCCACCCTCGACGAGCACGAACGCGGCGAAGGTGAGCCAGAAGATGATCCAGAACAGCTGATCGATGACGATGCCTTGCGTCGAGTAGTTCGGCGGTAGCGCCCAATCCACGGGCTATCTCCTCGGTGAAGCCTGCGGTTCAGGGAGCGAGCGAGGGCGACCTCGCTCGCTCCGTCGGTTTCGCGCCCTACTGACCGTGCGTGTGGTCGCCCCCGTGACGGATCACGAGCGGCTCGCCCATCGGGACGTCGGCGCCGGCCATGCTGGCGCTGTAGTCGAAGGACAGCTCCGCGGTCCCGCCGGCCGTGACGGTGACCGAGCCGGTCAGCTCACCATACTCCTCGTGCCACGCCGTCGCCGTGTACGTGCCCTCCGGGACGTTGGAGATGGTGAAGGAGCCGTCCGCACCCGACACGCCGAAGTACGGGTGGTCGACCACGCCCACGTACGCCTGCATCCACCCGTGCACGTCGCAGCGGATCGGGATCATGACCTCGGCGGCCGCGAACGACTGGTTGCTCGTGATCCCCGCGCGCGGTTGGCTGATATTGAATCCGCGGTTGACGCTCGGGCTCGCGTTGATGTTGTGGAGCAGGTCGTCGCTGTTCGTGATCTCGATGTTCTGTCCGGTCTGGACCCCGAACACGTGCGGCGTGTACCGGCAGTTCTCCTGGTCGAGCACCACGGAGCCGGATGCCGCGGGCGCGCCGGAAACCCCGTCGCTCAGGTACACGAAGACGTTCGCCAAACCGCCGTCGGAGACGAGGACGTTCTGGCTCATCGGACCATCGGCCCCGAACCCGGCCGCGCAGTCGGCTTCGGCCGACATGTCGATCGCCGTCATCGCCGGAGCGTCACCGGCGAAGTTGATCGTCCCCGAGATCGTTCCGACGGTCGACGGGTCGATCTGGGCGGCGGCCGGGGCATCGCCCCCTCCCGTGTCGCCCCCACCGGCATCGCCGCCGGCGTCACCCCCACCACCGCACGCCGCGATGGCGAACGCCGTCATCAGCGCGACTGAGCCGGTCCTGAAATCCGATCGCATGTCTTTCCTCCGTGCCAAACCCTGGCGGTTGCTCGAGATTGCGCGACCGCGATGTGGCTGACTCGGTCGCGAGATACGTCGATGAGACCCGTCCCGTCACGCCCTCCCCTTGTCTTGGGCCCGGCGAACGAGAACGAGCCCGAAGGCCCCCGTCAAGAGCATCGCGATCAACGGCGTGACGACCACGTTGCTCGAGGGCGGCTGCTCCAGAAGAACATAGTACCAGGAACTGATCGAAGCTCGTTTCCCGACCTCGCCGCTCGACCCATCCCAGGCCGCGAAGGCCACCGGGATCGCGACGCCCTCCGCGAAGGTCAGCCCTTCCTCCGCGGCGACAGGTCGTCGCACCGTGAGGGTCCAGCGGCCCTCCTCCCACGTCGCCTCGCCGCTCACCGCGTCCGCTTCGAGACCCTCGACGGAGTCGAACCCCCGGCCGCGTGCCGCGCCGACTCCGGCGGACGAGTCCCAGGTCCACAGGTAGACCGGGTCCCGCGTGTCGCCGCCGAAGAAATACGGGCGCTCCGAGCCCTCCGGGATCTCGAAGGGGAACTGGATCCGGAACGCATCGGGCGGTCGCGACGTCGGGACGCCGGCGCTGTCCACCGGAATCGGGTCCACCCCGTCGAGATCGAGCGCGCCCATCAGCTTGACCTGCCACTCGTCCCACGTCGGATCCGGGCTGCGCGAGGGGTCGTTCCATTGTAGACGGAGCACGATCTCCGACCCGTCGTGCACGCCCTGCACCCACACCCCGTCGACCGACGGCGCGAAGTTGCGCGGCGCCTCGATGACTTGTCCGGCGAGCGGGAAGAAAAAGGCGTCGATGTCCGCCCATGCCTCATCCGACCCGTCGGCGGGGAGCCCCTCATCGGAGCGGCCGACCCGGACGACTTCGAGCAACGGCGGCATCTCGGCCGGCCCGAGGCCGGCGACGAAATGGGATAGCTGCCACACCTCGTCGGGCGAGACGACGCCCGAGTTCATCGCGTCGATCGCGGCGGGCATCGGCGTCCCGTCCAGACCGGTCAGGACCCGCGTATGGATATCTTCGACGCTCGACCCGCCGTTCAAGGCCCAGGCTTCCGTCAGATCCGCCGCGCGGATCGGGAACCCGCGCCAATCCTCGAGCGTCGGTGCCGACGTGCCGTCGCCCCGCCCCGAAGCGCCGTGACACGCCTCGCATTCGAGCGTGAGGTACGCCGCGGCGCCGGCCTCGAGCGCCGCGGCGCCACCACCCGGATCCGACCCGAAGTCGAGCGGCTGGGGTGGATCGCCCTGCCCGAAGAACCGCGAGAAGCCCTTGATATAGGCGATGACGTCTTGCTGCTCTTGATCGGTCAAGTTCGGCCATCCGGGCATCGTCGTCCCGGGGGGCCCGTTCTCGATCACGTGGAGCAGGTCGGCATCGGTCGGGAGCTGTCCGCTTCCCGTC
>JAKSCH010000538.1 GCA_022360695.1 Gemmatimonadota bacterium | reverse complement strand
AGGTCGGCGTCTACGTCTCGATCGACGCCGGGGCCAGCTGGGGTCGGCTGGCGAACAACCTGCCGACCGTCCCCGTCGACGACATCCAGATCCACCCGCGCGAGAACGACCTGGTCGTGGGGACGCACGGTCGGAGCATCTGGATCCTCGACGACATCACGCCGCTCGAGGAGATGAGCGCGGAGGTGCTCGCGTCCGACGCCCGGCTGTTCGGGGCGCGCCGCGGCACGATGTGGTCGATGGGGATGGATTGGCCGTTCCAGCCCGCGCGGTTCGTCGCGGCGAATCCCGTCGACGGGATCGCGCTCCGCTACTATCTGCGCGAGGCCGTCGCCTCGGAGGCGGTGACCGAGGAGCAGGACGGCGACGGCGTGATGATCGAGGAGCTGGGATCCGACGGGACACGGAGTCCCATGGGACGCCGCGGTCGGGAGCTCCGCCGCGACGACGACGGTGGGCCGGTGCGCATCGAGATCCTCGATGGCGCGGGCGACGTCATCCGGACGCTCGAAGCGGAGAACGAGCCGGGCGTGCGCCAGGTCGTATGGGACTTCCGGGGCGATCCGGCCTTCGAGATGCCGGGCGGCGGGGGCGGGTTCGGGTTCGGTCCCGGACCGGCGGCCGCCCCGCGCGTGCTCCCGGGCACCTACACGGCGCGGCTCACCGCGGGCGGGGTGACCCAGTCCGTGGAGTTCGACGTTCGGCACGACCCGCGACGCGACGCCGAGCGGGCGGACCTCGTGGCGCGGGGAGAAGCGCTCGAGCGCGCGTTCGCGCTCAGAAAGCCGCTACGCGAAGCGAACGAGCGACTGGGCGCCATGGAGAACCGCCTCGATGAGATCAAGGCGCTCGTCGACGAGGCCGATCTCACCGACGCGCAGCGCGGCGAGCTCGAGGAGACCGGCGAGGAGATCTCGGCGGCGCTCGAAGACCTGGAGGAAGCGCTCGACCGTGCCAACCGGCTCGGTGGCCCGACCGGTTCGATCGGCCGGTGGTCGGGCAGACCGAGCGCGGATCAGCTGTGGGCGATCGAGACGTCGCTCGCCGAGGTGCCGCCGGTGATCGAGCGAATCAACGCCATGCTGACGGAGCGTTTCCCCGCGTTCGAGCGTAGGCTCGTCGATCTGGGCGTCCGACCCAGCCTGGGCGACCCCATCCGCGTGCCGAATCGGTAGCGAAACCCGAGATCGATCCCGGTCGGGCGCTCACGTCAGATCCGAGAGCGCCCGACCCATGATCTCGACGTCGGACTCGAACGACTCGGGGGCCAGCGGGCCGAACGAGAACCGGAAGAAGCGCGCGAGCGGCGAGTCCGCACCGCCGCGCGCCATATCGCAATCCGTCCCCTTGAGCACCGCGGCGCCATCGACGAAGAGCCGCTCGTTGAGCGCCGCGGCCGTCACGCCCTCGGGCAGACGGCACCAGTGGTAGAACCCGCCCTGACCGGAGAAAAGCTCCAAACCAAGCCGGGTAAAGGCTTCTCCATAGCGCTCCCGCTGACCCCCGTAAAATGTTGGTACGGCTCGTCTGGCCTGCT
>JAKSCH010000104.1 GCA_022360695.1 Gemmatimonadota bacterium | reverse complement strand
CGGGTCCGCCTACCCGATCGACGAAGAGAAGGAGATGATGGTGAAGGGCCGCGACCTGGTCTCCGGGATCCCGAAGACGGTACGCGTCCACTCGGCCGAGATACGCGAGTGTCTCCAGGAGCCGATCCAGAACATCGTGGGCGCGGTGCGACGGGCCCTGGAGATCACGCCACCGGAGCTCGCGTCGGACATCGTGGATCGCGGGATCGTCATGACGGGCGGCGGGGCGATGGTTCGCGGTTTGGATACCCTCCTGCGCGAAGAGACCGGCCTCCCGATCCATGTCGACGAAGAGCCTTTGACCTGCGTGGTGCGCGGCTGCGGAAAGATCCTCGATGAAATCGAACGGTACCGCGGAGTCCTCGCGACGTAGGGAGACGCGAGCTCGAGGCGCGCGCGGGTGACGTATCTCGGCGTACCGCCGAAGGGACGTCGGCGCACCGACCTCGTGATCGCCGGCGTCTTGTTGGTCGTCGGAGGTCTCGCGTCCGGTCTTTCGCGCGAGCGACAAAGCCGCGTCGAGGCGATCGTCCGCGGCACCGCGCTGTATCCGTTTCTCCAAATCCACCGCGCCTCGGCCGAGCGCATGCAGATCGCGGCGCGCGCCAGCCGGCTACAGGCCGAGCGCGACTCGTTGGTTCAGGTGGCGAGTCGGTACCGAGTGCTCGCCGGGCAGGCGCTGGCGCTTCGGTCCGACGCCGGGCTGGACAGCCTGCGTCTCGGGTCGGTCAGCGCGGCGGAGGTGTATCCGGGGCGCCCACGCGTCGGGGATCCGAACGTGTTCGTGCTCCAGGGGGCGGGGCTCGGCGATCTGGATTTTCCGGTCGGCGTGTTCACGGGCGCCGGACTGGTCGGCGTGGCGCGCGGACCGTACGGACGTGGCGTGCGGGGCGAGTTCTGGACGCATACGGACTTCCGCGTCTCGGTGATCACCGAGGGGCTCGAGACCGGTGAGGGGGGGATCCGCGGGATGGTCCGGCCCACCCGGCGCGAGGACGAGCAGCCCGTGCTGCTGCTCGACGGGGCGCCGTTTCAGACCGATATCCCGCCGGGGACGGTCCTCGTCACCACCGGGATCGCGGGCGTGTATCCGCCCGGGATTCCGGTCGGCACCGTCCGCGCGCTGGCCGACTCCGAGGCCGGTTGGATGAAGAGCTACATCGTGGAGCCCGCGGTGCGACCGGAAGACGCCGGAGTCGTGCTGGTGTGGCAACGTCCGGACCTCCCGGAGATCTTCTTCCCGGATCCGGAAGGCACCGGAGCCGACTCGCTCTCCGATCTCGTGAACGAGCCCGACTCGGCGACGGCGCTCGCCCCGGGGCCGTGAGGTCGGGGGGGCGGTGGGTCGTGATCGGAGCGCTGCTGCTGCTCCACTTCGGGTTCCACCCCATGTGGACCCGCTGGACGGTGGGGCCGGATCTCCTCGCGGGCGGCGTGCTGCTCGGCTCGTTGCTCCTGCGCGCCGGCCAGGCGGCCATCCTCGGGTTCGTCCTGGGGCTCCTGGAAGCATCGATGGCGCTCGGACCGCTCGGCCCGACGATGCTCGTGCTCGCCACGGCGGGGTTCGCGGGCGCGTGGCTGCGGGACATCTTCTATTCGGACTCCGGTCGGTTCGTGCCCATCTTCCTGTTCCTCGGGGTGTGGATCCTCCAGATCGTGTTGACCTCGATCGCGGGCAACCCGGTACCCTCCTCGTTGGTCCTGCTCTGGGGACCCGGCTCGGCGGCGCTCACGACCCTCGTGTGCTGGGCGCTCGAGCGGTTCGTCGAGGTGTTCCTCGAGTGAGCGACGGGTGAGACGACGATGAGATCCGAGAGTCAACGACTGGAGCTACGGCGGCGTCGCGGCGGGATGGCGGGTGCCGCGGTGCTCATCACGCTTTCGCTGCTCGCGGTCGCGTTCTTCCGTCTCCAGATCCTGAGCGGGAATCAATACGCGCTCCAATCGGAGGAGAATCGGCTACGCGCGATCTCGCTCCCGGCGCCCCGCGGGACGATCTACGATCGCAACGGTCGCGTCGTCGCCGAGAACGTGCCGGGGTACGTCGTGTCGATCCTCCCCGGGCCCCGCGATACGGTGGCCGCGACGTTGGAGCGTCTCGCCGACCGACTCGAGCTCTCGCTCGAGCGACGCGAGGATCTGCTCGGGCGCAACCGCGCCCGGCCGAACGAATCCCTCGTCGTCCACGATGACGCCAGCTTCGAGCAGGTGGCGTTCATCGAGGCGCGCCGTCCGCGGTTCCGGCGCGTCGTCGTGGAGGCGCAGCCGCAGCGACGATACCCCAACGGGCCGCCCGTCGCGCACATCATCGGGTACGTGAGCGAGATCAACGAGCGCGAGCTCGCGCTCCCCCGGTACGAGGGCTACGAGGCGGGTCGCACGATCGGGAAGGACGGTCTCGAGGCGCAGTACGAGGCGCTCCTGGCCGGCGATCGGGGCGTGCGCTACGTCGAGGTCAACGCGCTCGGATCGATCGTACGTGAGTTCGATGTCGGCAGCGGACAGCCGGCGATCCCCGGGAACGATCTGCAGCTCGGGCTCGACCTCGATCTCCAGGTCTACGCGGACTCGATCTTCCCGGAGGGCATGCGGGGCGGCGTGGTGGCGCTCGATCCGCATACCGGAGAGGTCGTGCTGGCCTACAGCCACCCCACGTTCGATCCGAACCGCTTCATCGGGGGCATCCCGGGCGATCTGTGGAACGCGCTTCGAGACGACCCCGACAAGCCCATGCTCAATCGGGTCTCGACGGCGGCGTACCCGCCGGGCTCGACGTGGAAGCTCGTCATGTCGGCTATCGGGATGAAGCGGGGGCACCTCGCCATCGACACCTATCTCCAGCATACGTGTCGGGGCGGTCTCTCGTATGGAAACCGCTTCTTCCGTTGTTGGAACTCGGCAGGGCACGGCGGACTCGATCTGTCCGGTGCGATCAAGAACTCGTGCAACGTCTACTTCTATCAGACCGGTCAGCGCATCGGGCTCGATCCGATGTTGGAGGATGTCCAGGCGCTCGGGTTCGGGCAGCGGACCGGGATCGATCTCCCCTTCGAGATCGCCGGGATATTCCCCCCGTCTCGGGAGTGGTTCAACGAGCAGTACGGTCGGCGAGGATGGACCGAGTCCGTGGTGTGGAATCTCTCGATCGGCCAGGGCGAGAACCAGCAGAGCCTGCTCGGGATGGCGCAGTTCTACGCCGCGCTGGCGACCGGTCAGTCCCCGATCCGACCGCATTTCGCTCGCGACGAGAACCTGGCGGGACGCAGAGTCGACTGGCGGCTCGATCTTTCGGAGGCTCGCCGTTACGAGCTGGTCGATGCATTGGCCCGAGTCGTGAACGAGCCCGGTGGCACCGCCTACAGCCAGCGGCTCGATCGATGGACGTTGGCGGGGAAGACCGGGACCGCCCAGAACCCCCACGGCGCGCCGCACTCCTGGTTCGTCGGTTTCGCGCCGGCGTACGATCCGCGCGTCGTCGTGGCGGCCGTCGTCGAGCAGGGCCACCCGGATGGACAGCCGTCGCTCGCCGTGCCGCTGGCCTCACGAGTCGTCGATCGGTTCCTGGAGTCGATCGCCGCGCCGATCGAGGAGCGGCCGGGCGCGCGACCCGTCGTGCCCCCTCCGGCCGACGTCGTCGTCTCCTCTCCCAGCGTGGGATCGCCGTGAGTTGGCTCCGCAGGGTCCCGGGATTGGGCGACCCGCCGCTGCTCGGCTTGATGATCCTCATGACCGGTCTCGGCATCGCGATGATCTACTCCGCCGGACAGGTCGAGGTACGGTCGATCGCGACCGGGATCTGGGTCCGTCAGTCCGCCTGGTTTCTGGTGGCGGCGGTCGCCTTCATCGTGATGTCGCGTCTGCCGCTCCGCTTCCTGGAGTGGTTGGCGCCGTGGCTCTACGGGCTGTCGCTCGGATTGCTCGTGCTGGTGCTGTTCATCGGTACGGGTCCCCAAGGGAGCTGGCTCGAGCTCGGACCGGGTCGTCTCCAGCCGGCCGAGGTCGCGAAGCTCGGGACCATCCTGATGCTGGCGCGGCTGTTGAGCGGACGGGAGCAGGAGTTCCGCGGACTGTCGCAACTCGTGAAGCCGGTCGCCATCGTGCTCGTCCCGTTCGCGCTCGTCCTGCTACAGCCCGATCTCGGGAGCGCGATCATCTTCGGCGTGATCCTGATCGCCGCGTTGTTCTGGGTGGGGGTCCCGCTGATCAAGATCTTCTTGTTGATCAGCCCGGCGTTCAGCCTCCTGCTCGGGTTCAACTGGATCGTGTGGGGGATCTGGTTCCTCATCGTGGCGGCGTTTCTCTACGTGCACCGCCCGTTCATCCTCGAGTCGGTGAGCGTCATCCTGGCCAACTTCGCGGCCGGTGCGCTCACGCTGCGTCTGTGGAACAGCTTGGCCGAGTATCAGCAGGATCGATTGCTCGTGTTCATGAACCCGGAGGTCGATCCGCAGGGCTCCGGGTGGCACCTGATTCAGTCCAAGGTCGCGATCGGCTCCGGCGGTCTGTTCGGGCAGGGTTTCGCGTCCGGGCCGCAGAAGCGGCTGGCGTTCCTCCCCGAGCAGCACACCGACTTCATCTTCTCGGTCGTCGGAGAGGAGCTCGGGTTTCTCGGCGTGCTCTTCTTCCTCGTCCTGTTCGCCCTGCTTCTATGGCGGATCCTCCGGATCGCCACGGACTCGAGCGACGATTTCGGGAGCACGATCACGTTTTGTCTGTTCGGGGTCCTGTTCGCGCACCTCGTCGTCAATCTGGGGATGACGGTGGGCTTGTTGCCGATCACGGGTCTCCCGCTCCCGCTGATCAGCTATGGTGGGAGTTTCTTGCTGCTCCTGTACGCGGGGTTCGGTACCATCCAGAGGGTAGCGTCCGAGCCTTGACCTCCGCGACGCCCGCGGCGGGATCGCGTATATTGCGCCGCACCCGTCTCGAATCGTGAGGGGCGGTGCGTCACGCGTAACCTTCTTCCAACCCGAGGCCGGTCGTGTCCTGGTTCAAGAAACCCAAGCAGAAGCTCGTCTCGCAGAAACGCGAGTTGCCGGGCGAGATGTGGGACAAATGCTCGGGCTGTGGAGAGATCCTCTACAGCGGTCGGCTCGAAGAGAGCCTCCACGTGTGCGAGAACTGCGGATATCACTTCCGGATCACCGCCCGGTCGTACGAGGCCATCCTGCTCGACTCCGGCGAGCTCGATGAGCTGTACGACGCGTCGCTTCGATCCGCGGACCCGCTGGGGTTCGAGGACTCGAAGCGCTACACGGATCGTATCGCTCAGGCCGAGGCGCGCGGCGGCGATCAGGACGCGATCCGCACGGGGCTCGGGACGATCGAGGGACGCGAGGTCCACCTGGGGACGATGGACTTCCAGTTCATCGGGGGATCGATGGGGTCGGTGGTGGGCGAGAAGATCCGCCGTCTGGCCGAGCGTTCGGTGGAGACGCGCCGCCCCCTGGTGATCATCTCCGCCTCGGGCGGCGCCCGGATGCAGGAAGGCATCTATTCGCTCATGCAGATGGCCAAGACGGCGGCCGCGCTCGAGCAGCTCTCGGAGGCCGCCGTGCCGTACATCAGCATCCTCACGAATCCGACGACCGGGGGGGTCACCGCTTCGTACGCGATGCTCGGCGACGTGATCCTGGCCGAGCCCGGGGCGCTGCTCGGGTTCGCCGGTCCGCGCGTGATCAAGGAGACGATCCGCCAGGAGCTCCCCGAGGGGTTCCAGACCGCCGAGTTCCTGGAGGAGCACGGGATGGTGGATCGGATCGTTCCACGTCACGAGCTGCGGGGCGCCATCGGCCAGCTGCTCGGACACATGTGCTAGCCGAGTCGTCCACCGCGCCGGAGGCGCTCGCGAGGCTGCTCGAGGACCGTCCCGTCACCGCCGCCCGGTGGGGGCTCGAACGGATCGAGCGACTCGTGGCGGCGCTCGGGCACCCGGAGCGCTCGTTCGAGGCGCTCCACATCGCGGGAACGAACGGAAAAGGCTCCACGGCGGCATACACGGCTTCGGTTCTCCAGGCCGCGGGTCGGCGAACGGGGCTCTATACGTCGCCCCACCTCGTCGACGTCCGCGAGCGATTCCAAGTGGATGGCACCTGGGTCGACGACGAGACGCTCGAGACGGCGTCGCGGCGGGTTCTCGGGTGCTCGGACGCGCGCGAGGCCACCTATTTCGAGGTGACGACCGCCGTCGCGTTCGAGTGTTTCGCGACGCTGGGCGTCGAGACCGCCGTGATCGAGACCGGTCTGGGGGGGCGGCTCGACGCCACGGCCGTGGTTCGCCCGATCGCGACGGCGATCACGACGATCTCGCTGGACCACACCGAGCTGTTGGGTGGCTCGCTCGCCTCGGTGGCCCGCGAGAAGGCCGGCATCGTCAAGCCGGGCGTCCCGCTCTCGCTGGGACGGATCGGAGCGCCGGCGCTCGAGGTCATCCTGGAACGTGCCGACGAGCTCGGTGCCCCGGTCGCGCGGCTGGGGATCGACGCGCTCGTCGAGCGGCCCAGGATCGATCCGGTCGCCTCGTCCTTCGACTTCATCTCGGAGCGCTGGCCGGACGGTCTGTCTTTGACGACGGGTCTCGCCGGCGCGCACCAGGTCGACAACGCGGCGCTCGCGGTCATGATGCTGAGCCGAGCGCTCCCGGACGTATCGGAAACGGCGCTGCGCTCCGGCATCGCGGACGCCCGGGCGCCGGGGCGATTCGAGCGCTGGACGGATGGCGAGACGACGTGGGTGCTCGACATCGCGCACAACGAGGAAGGGCTCGCGGCGCTCCGCGCCGGGCTCCGGGCGACCGCGACGCCGCGGCCCTGGGTCGTCGTGACCGCGATCTTGTCGGACAAGCCCTGGCGAGACATGGTCGAGGCGCTGCGGGTTGACACCGACGCTATCATCTTGTCGCAGGCGGTCTCGTCGCCGGCGTCACGGCGCTGGGATCTGTTGGAGGTCGCTCGGACGTTGTCCGGGCCCGCGGAGGGGTTGCGAACGATGCCGCACCTGGAGGAAGCGCTCGCGACGGCGCGCGAGCTCGCCGGCGATGGCACGGTCGTCGTCACCGGCTCGGCCCATACCGTCGGGGACGCGCGGTCCATGCTGGGCCTCGCCTAACGAGGACCGGCCCGGGATGTCCGGGTCGGGGAGTCATCAGAGAGAGGGAATCAGACGATGCTATACGATCCTACGCTCGTACAACCGATGCGTGATGAGCTGACGCGACTCGGTGTGCGCGAGCTGCTGACCGCCGAGGATGTCGACGAAGCTCTGGCGAGCGACGCCGGCACGACCATGGTCGTGGTCAACTCGGTGTGCGGCTGCGCGGCACGAAACGCACGACCGGCGGTGGCCCTCGCCATGGCCCACCGGGTGCAGCCCGATCAAGTCGTGACGGTGTTCGCGGGGCAGGACGTCGAGGCTACCGCGCGCGCGCGCGAGTTCTTCACCGGCGTGCGGCCTTCGTCGCCCTCCGTCGCGCTGCTCGACAAGGGCGAGCTGCGCTTCGTGCTCGAGCGACACCAGATCGAAGGTCGCGAGGCCCGTGAGATCGCGGCGGACCTCACGGCGGCGTACGACGAGTTCTGCGCGGACGATTGAGATTCAGAGTCTGACGGGCTTCCGGGACTTCTACCCGGACGAGCTCGCGCTCCGGCAGCACGTCTTCTCGGCCTGGCGTCGCGTGGGCGCCCGGTACGGCTTCACGGAGTACGACGGGCCACCGCTCGAGCCGCTCGAGCTCTACACCAAGAAGTCCGGCGACGAGATCGTCGGCCAGCTGTATCACTTCACGGACAAGGGCGGGCGCGAGGTGGCGCTTCGGCCCGAGATGACGCCGACCTTCGCGCGCATGATCGCGGCGCGCGCGGGAGGACTGCCCAAGCCGATCCGCTGGTTCAGCATCCCGCAGCTGTTCCGTTACGAGCGTCCGCAGCGCGGCCGGCTGCGAGAGCACTTTCAGCTCAACATGGACATCGTGGGCGAGACGGATCCGCTGGCCGATGCCGAGATCATCGCGGCCGCGATCGACGCGCTCCGCGAGCTGGGGCTCGACCATACCCACATCGTCGCACGGATCTCCGATCGGCGCCTGGTCTCGGCCATTCTCTCGGCCCTGGGCGTCGAGGCGATCGACCACGCCGCCGTGTTCGGAGCCCTCGACAAGCTCGAGAAGGAGGGCCCCGAGAAGGTCGGCGCGACCCTCCGCGAGCGCGGATTGAGCGACGGCGCGGTAGATCGGATCCTCGCCCTGGGTCCGCTGTCGCTCGAGGGCATCGCGGAGACCTTCGCGGCGGACGCCGGCGTAGCCGACGCCGCGGCCCCCCTGGTGGAGGTGATCGGTCACCTCGAGGCGTCGGGCTTCGCCGACTACGTGCGCTTCGACGCGAGCCTGGTTCGGGGACTCGCGTACTACACCGGCACCGTGTTCGAGATCTGGGAGCGAAGCGGCGAGCTTCGCGCGGTGTGCGGCGGCGGTCGGTACGACGACCTGCTTTCGGCGCTCGGGGGCGTCGATCTCCCGGCCCTCGGGTTCGGCATGGGGGACGTCGTGCTGTGCGAGCTGCTGAAGGACCTCGATCTCGTTCCGCCGCGATCGGCGCGGGTGGAGGACTTCCTGATCTGCGTGACCGAGGACGAGCGGGCGACGGCGCTCGCGCTCGCGCGCGCGTTGCGCGATCGTGGTCGCCGGGTGTCCTACGACCTTCGCGCCCGCGCCGTGGGCAAGCAGTTCAAGTCCGCGAACCAGGCCGGCGCGGCGCGCGCGATCGTGCTCGGGCCCGAGGAGTCGGCGCGAGGCGTCGCATCGGTCCGCGACATGGCGTCGGGCGACGAGCGCGAGGTGTCGATCGACGCCTTGATGAACGGAGACAACCACGGGAAGGGGTGAGGCACGGTGAGTCGTGTCTTGATTCTCGACTTCGGGTCGCAGTTCACGCAGTTGATCGCACGCCGTATCCGGGAGGAGGGCGTGTTCTGTGAAGTGCACCCGCCCACTCGGGATGCGGAGTGGATCCGGGCCTACGAGCCGGCCGCCATCATCCTGTCGGGCGGACCGGCGAGCGTGTACGACGAGGACGTGCCCAAGGCCGACCCGGGGGTGCTCACGGTGGGTGTGCCCGTGCTCGGGATCTGCTACGGGATGCAGCTCATCGCGCAACAGCTCGGCGGCGAGGTCGCGAAGGCCGATCGGCGCGAGTACGGCAGAGCGCAGCTCGAGGTTCGAGCGGCGGACGGCCTGTTCCACGGGTTCACGGACGGCGAGGCCACCCAGGTCTGGATGAGCCACGCGGACTCGCTACCCGAGCCGCCGCCGGGCTTCCAGGTGCTGGGGACGACGGAGAATTCCATCGCCGCGATCTGGTCCGAGGAGCGCGGAATCTGGGGCGTGCAATTCCACCCCGAAGTCGCGCACACGACGCGCGGTGACGAGATCATTCGGAACTTCCTGTTCGAGATCGCCGACTGCGAGCGCGACTGGACGCCCGCCAGCATCATCGAGCACCAGGTCTCGGCGATCCGCGAGCGTGTGGGGACCGAGCAGGTGATCTGCGGGTTGTCCGGCGGGGTCGACAGCTCGGTGGCCGCCGCGCTGGTTCACCGCGCGATCGGCGATCAGCTGACGTGCATCTTCGTCGATACGGGTCTCCTCCGCAAAGACGAGCGTTCATCGGTGGAGGAGATGTTCGGCGAGCACATGGGGATGCGTCTCGAGGTCGTGGATGCGACCGAGCGGTTCCTGGGCAAGCTCGCGGGGGTCGAGGACCCGGAGGAGAAACGGATCCGCATCGGGCACACGTTCATCGACGTGTTCGAGGACGCCGCGGGGCGACACGGCGACGCCCGGTTTCTCGTCCAGGGCACGCTGTACCCCGACGTGATCGAGTCGGTCTCGGTCTGGGGCCCTTCGGTCACCATCAAGTCGCATCACAACGTCGGTGGGCTGCGACCCGACAACCCGTTCGAGCTCATCGAGCCGTTGCGCGAGCTGTTCAAGGACGAAGTGCGGGCGGTCGGTCGCGAGCTCGGTCTGTCGGAGGAGATCGTCGGACGCCACCCGTTCCCGGGCCCCGGGCTGGCCATACGCGCCCTCGGCGACGTGACCCCGGAGAAGCTCGAGACGCTACGCGCCGTCGACGCCATCTATCTGGAAGAGATCCGAGCGGTGGGGTTGTACGACGACATCTGGCAGGCCTTCGCGGTCCTGCTGCCCGTTCGCTCGGTGGGCGTAATGGGGGACGGTCGAACCTACGAGAACGTGGTGGCCCTGCGCGCGGTCACGAGCCGGGACGGCATGACCGCCGACTGGTTCCCGTTTCCGCACGACGCGCTGGCGACGATCTCGAGCCGGATCATCAACGAGGTAGAAGGGGTGAACCGGGTGACGTACGACGTCTCTTCGAAGCCCCCCGCCACGATCGAGTGGGAGTAGATCGTGACCCTCCGCTGCGCCGAGGTCGCCGCCTGGCTGGATGAGTATCTGGACGTCGCCTCGATCGAGGACTATCCCGGCGCGCTCAACGGGCTACAGGTAGACGGCACCCGCGAGATCCGCCGCGTGGGGGCGGCGACCGATGCGAGTCTCGCGACGATCGATCTGGCGATCGCCGACGACTGCGATCTTCTGATCGTGCACCACGGCTTGTTCTGGAACGGTCCGGAGCCGCTGGTCGGCCCGCCCTTCGAGCGCATCCGGCGACTCATCGAGTCCGGTACGGGCGTGTACTCATCGCACTTGCCGCTCGATGCCCACCCCGAGGTCGGGAACAACGCGCTCCTGGCCGGCGAGCTCGGGGTCGCCCACGCCGAGCGGTTCGGGACGTTCAAGGGGAACGACGGCATCGGCGTCATCGGATCGCTTTCGGTCGGACGCGACGAGCTGATCGGGCGTATCCGAGCGTCCTGTCGAGCGGAGCCCATGCTCATCCCCGGCGGCCCGGAGACGGTGCGACGCGTCGCGGTGATCACCGGCGGGGGCGGCTCGATGCTGGGTGCGGCCATCGAGGCGGGTGCGGACACCTTCGTGACGGGAGAGGGGGGGCACCACACCTACCACGAAGCGATGGAGCGCGGCGTGAACCTCATCTACGCCGGGCACTACGCGACCGAGACGATCGGCGTCCGGGCGCTCGCCCGAACGGTGGCGCGTCGGTTCGATGTCGAGCACGCGTTCTTCGATGTGCCCACGGGACTGTAGCGGCCGCCACGCCGTGTCGGCGCTCGGAGAGGCGGAGACCTGACCTAGTGTGGTGCATCAAAAGTCCCTTGCCATTCGAGCGGCGCATCCCGCTCGCCGGCGTTGCTCGATCTCGACGTAGCTATGGCTACGCCTTCGTTCTCGCGTCTTGGCGAACGGGCGCCTCACCACTCTCGGTGGTCAAGGGACTTTTGATGCACCACACTAGGTTCAAGAATCAACCGAACCGAGGAGACCGACCGTATGCCCGTACCCACGACGCTCCGCTCCCGCGAACGTCCATCCTT
>JAKSCH010000440.1 GCA_022360695.1 Gemmatimonadota bacterium | reverse complement strand
TCCGCCGCACCTCGATCATCCACCTCGAGTCCGTTCGCACCCGCTGCCCCCAGCACGCCGAACGCCATGGCGATGCGGTGGTCGCCGAAGGTCCGGACGACGCCCGCCGGCGAGTCGTCGGATCCATGGATGGTCAAGCCGTCGTCCCGCTCCTCGGCCACGCCACCCAGACGTCTCACGTTCTCCACGATCGCCCGGATTCGATCGCTCTCCTTCGCGCGTAGCTCGCCCGCGCCTCGAACCTCCGATCGCCCTTCGGCGCGCGTCGCCAGGACGCAGAGGAGCGGGATCTCGTCGATGAGCCGCGGCACCCGGTCGCCCGCGATCGCGAACGAGCGTAAGCGGGCCGGCGGGCGTAGCGTCCACGTTTCGACCGGCTCCCCGGCCTCCGGCTGCGAAGCGCGAGCCCGCTCGATCGCGACCCCCATCTCCGACAGCACCTCGAGAAACGCGATCCGTCCCGTGTTCGCGAGCACGCCGGCGATTCGAAGCTCGCGCCGCGCCAGGAGTGCCGCCCCGATCAAGAAGGCGGCGGAAGACGGGTCGCCGGGCACCGTGAGATCGAGCCCTCGGAGTCGACCGTCCCAACCCTCGGGGTCGATGCGGATCGAGCCGCCGCCGCGGCGCTCGGGGTCGAACTCGATCGGTGCGCGCATGGCTCGGAGCATGCGCTCCGTGTGGTCGCGCGACAGCGCCGGCTCGGTGATCTCCACCCGCGTCGTCCCGGTGAGACCGGCGAGCAGAAGCGCGGACTTCACCTGGGCGCTCGCGATGCGCGGGCGGTGGCGAAGGGTCCGGAGGGAGCCCGAGACCCGGCGGCCGAAGCGAAGCGGGAGCCGATCCGGCTCGTCCTCCGCGGAGATCGCCGCGCCCATCGCCTGGAGCGGATACGTCACGCGCCGCATGGGTCGGGCACGCAACGACGCGTCTCCGTCGAGCGTGGCTTCGAGACCCAGTCCGGCGAGGATGCCGGCGACGAGACGCGCGGTCGTGCCGCTATTCCCGCAGTCGAGCGGCGCCCCGGGCCCCTCGAGTCCGGCTCCGGCCCCGATCCTCGCGGTCAACCCGCCGTTCGGCTCGGGCTCCGTGTCGATCCGGGCGCCGAGCGCCCTCATGACCGCTATGCTGCGTCGTACATCGACGCCGTCCGAAAGACCTCGAATCAGCGAGGCATCGCTCGCGAGCGAGCCGATGAGGATCGCGCGGTGCGAGATCGACTTGTCGCCCGGGACCCGCAGCTCGATCACTCGGGCCCCTCGGCTTCATCGGGGAACGGGATCTCCACCGTCCAGCCGTCCTTGGCGAGCATCGATGCCGCGAACACCGCCCGCGCCTCCTCGAGGAGCCGCCCCGGCTGTTCGGCATAGCGGGCGCTGATGTGGGTCAGCACGAGTCGTCGGACACCGGCGCGCGCGGCGATGCGCGCCGCCTGGACCGACGTCGAATGCCCGGTCTCCATGGCTCGCCCCGCGGCCGCGTCCTCGAACGTCGCCTCGTGCACCAGCAGATCGGCGCCTTCGGCGACCTCCACGGTGCGCTCGGTCGGTCGCGTGTCCGCCGTGTAGACGAGCGTTCGACCGGGGCGCGGCGGTCCCACCACGTCGTCCGCGGTCACCACGGTCCCGTCGGCGAGCTCGATGGGCTCCCCTCGGTGCAGACGACCGAACGCCGGCCCTTCCGGCACACCCAACTCCCGGGCGCGCCCCACGTCGAAGCGGCCGGGTCGCGGATCCTCGATCAGCGCGAAACCGATCGACGCCCGGGTGTGGTCGGTGTCGAAAGCCGCGATCCGATACCCATCACCCTCGACGGCTTCGCCCGGCGAGAGCTCACCGATCGGCGCGTCGAACGTCAGCCGATCGCCGCCCAGATCGCGCGCCGTCCGGAGCGTTCGGGCGCTCCCCGGGGGTCCCCACACCCGGAGCGGCTCGGGGCGCCCTTGCAGGCTCATCGTCCGCAGCAAACCGGTCAGTCCCAGGTAGTGATCGCCGTGCAGATGCGAGATGAAGATGTCCGTCACGGCGAATCCGACGCCGTACCGCATCATCTGTCGCTGGGTCCCCTCGCCGCAGTCGAGCAGAACGAGCCGTCCCTCGCGCTGCAACGCCAACGAGGAGACGTTCCGAGACACGGTGGGACGCGAAGATGCCGTCCCGAGAAAGGTCAGGCGAAGGATGGGCGCACTCCTTCCCGTGCGGAGAACACAGAGTGGAGCCCGAAGCTACTCGTGGCGTCGATCCCGTCAACCAACGCCCGCACGTTGACGCCCACGGGTCACCGACGGTAGATCAGACCCGTGGCTGACGCGTCTCTCCCCGACCGGCCGGGCCCACCGGCGCGCCCCGATGAAGACACGCCCACGCCGTCGCCATCGGAATCGGATACCGTGCTGGGAGAATTGCTCGGGATTCTCGCGGACCGGGTCGGACGGTTGCGCGACGCCGCTTCCGGCGGTCTGGACCCGGACGGCATGGCCGAGCTCTCCGAGGCGTTCGAGGCGCTTCGATCGTATGCCTCGGCGGTGTCGTTTCTCGCGGACGCCGGCTCCGGGCCGTTCGGCCCCGTCGATGGCGAAGCGTCGACGCCGACGCGCGACGCCGCGCTACCGACGACCCGCCCCCCGGAGACCGAGTCACGAGGAGACGCCTCGACGAGCGACGAGCATCACGCCCCGGCGATCGACCGCGCGTCGGCCCGGATCCCCGCGCCGCCGTCCGACTCGACCGATCGACCGACGCCTGCGGACGCCGAGGCTCCGGCGACGGGACTCGGCCGACGGCTCGAGCCGAACGGCGGCTCGCCCGACCCGGTGGCCGAGCGCGACTACCCTCCCTTCCGGGATCAGGTGACCGGGCTCCACAGCCGCGAAGGGTTCGATACCGTGGCCGGCGGCGAGCTCAAGCGATGTCGCCGATACGGACGGGTCTTCTCGCTCGTGCTGCTCCAGCTCCCGTCCGCGAATCGAGATGGGCTCCGACGCGCCGCGAACGCGGTTCGGGCGGCGACGCGCGAGTCCGACCTCGCCGGACGTCACGTCGATCGAACGCTGGCGATCGCGCTGCCCGAGACCCCCCCGAACGAGGCGCGCATCGTGGCCGAGCGGGTCATCGACCACTGCGAGGGGGTGGGCTCGTGGGACGCGTCCAGCCGGGTCGGCTTGGTGACCCACCCAGCGCACGGCGAGACCCTCAACCACCTCGTAGACGCCGCGCGGGCGCAGCTGACCCTCCCGGCTCGTCACGTCCTCGCCGAGCTGGACCGGGGATCCTGGCCCGGCTGAGTCCGGGACGCCGCGAACCTCGAAGGCTACCCCGCCCCGGCCGAGGCGACGTGCTCGTCGATGGCGGCGAGCGCAGCGGCGTCGTCGAGGACGAGCGGGATCACCGCCTCGAGTCGGAGCGGCGGGATCTCGTGCGTGAGACACCGGATGCGGGTTCCTACGGCGTCCGCCGCCCCCCCCGTCTCCGCCCAGACGGGACCGAAGCCTTGGATGAGCCAGACCCGTCCATCATCGTCCCGGATCCGTCGCTCGGTGGGCGTGAGCGGGACGGCGCGCTCCCAAACCGCGCTCAGGTCGGCGTCGGTGAGCGTCTCCAGCGTCTGCTCGGGGGCGAGTGACGCGCGACGATCGCCCTCCTCGTCGACGAAGTAGAGCAACCCCAGACCCGAGCGAGCGCGCCACGCCTCGATGGCTCGGACCGTCCGTCCCTCGATGTCCCGGTCGCGACCGGGGCGAGCGATCACCGAGCCACTTCCGCGTACACCGCGTCGGTCACGCTGGCGGGATCCGGCATGTCGGCGTCGCGGCTCGCGAGGGCTTCGTCGGCGGCCGCGTCGACCTCGGCCTCGACGTCTCGCTCCACCGCATCGAGGACGGCCCGATTCGCGGTCTCGCGATCCTCGTATCCCCGTCCCCCGAGATCGAGCCCGCCCGTGGCCAGGTGCTCTTCGTACAGCCCGATCGGATCGCGACGGCCCCAGTGCTCGAACAGCTCGGAGTCGAACGTGGCGCGCGCCTCTCGCACATCGTGCGTCGCGTGCCCGCCCATGCGGAACGTCTTCGCCTCGATGAGCACCGGCCCGTGTCCCGCCCGCGCGTGCGCGGCCGCGAGCCGCGTGGCCGCGTACACGTCGAGCACGTTGTTCCCGTCGACCGACAACAGCGGGATCCCGTAAGCGCCCCCCCAATCGCGAAAGTCCGAAGGCACGTGGTGTTGATCGAGTCTCGTACCGAGCGCCACCTGGTTGTTTTGGATCACGAAGACGATCGGTAGCCGCAGCGACGCGGCGAAGGCGAAGGCCTCGTGCGCTTCCCCGTGCTTCGTCGCGCCGTCCCCGATCCACGTCAGCGCGACGCGGGGCTCGTCTCGGATTCGAAACGCCAGCGCGAACCCGTTCATGACCGTCGCGAGCGCGGCCACCATGCTGATCGGGGGACACACGCCCCGCGCCAGGTCGCCGACGTGCAGATCGCGGCCGCGGGTCGGCGAGTCCGCCGTCGCCAGGTAGGCGCGGAGCAAGTCGCGGACGGGGACGCCCATCTCGTGATTCGCGCTGTTGTTCCGGATCATCGGACCGACGATGTCCCCTTCTCCACCCCGGCGGTCGAGCGCGTGGACGGCGCCCACCGTCGTGGCCTCCTCACCCGTTCCCAGCCACGCCTTCGTGATCACGCCGCCCTTGACCCAGCGCGACAGCGCGATGTCGCTGAGACGGGCTCGCACGAGACCGCGATACAAGTCCAGATGCGCCTCGGGCTCCAGCGCCGCGATCTCCTTCGCCCGCTTGGGATCTTCGTCGAGACGCGCGCGGTACTCCGCCAGGAGCTCGAGGTCGGGGCTCCATGCGACGTATTCGGGCGGATCGTATGCCGGGTATCGGCGCATCGAATCGGGCGGCTCGTCCGTCGGCGGAAAGGGATCGATGGGCGCGGGCGTCGGCCATCCTACGGCTTCGCCCGAAGCCGCGCGAACGCATACCATGTCCCGGTCATCGCGCACGGCGCGGATTCGCCCTCGACGCCGGCACGAGCTTCGTCGTGCCGGATCGGCGGGCGCCGAGTCGGCGCGAGCCTGGTCGAGCGACGCGAGGAGGAGTCGCGTGAAGGAATGCCGGAACTGCGAGTGTCCGATCCCGGACCTCGCGAAGAGGTGCCCCCACTGCCGTCACGGGCAGAGACGTGGCGATCGCACCCCGCAGGCCGTGTTGGGCGCCGTCGCCGTCACCGCCGCGACCTTGGCGGCGGTCGAGACCTGCCCGGGAGCGGCTTCGGCGACGACCCGATCGGTCGCTCGCGCGGACGTCGCGGTCGAGCGTCCGCCCCTCGCGCCGCCGACCATCACCCGGCTCCGATACGACGGCGGGGGCGATTGGTATGCGAATCCGTCGAGCCTCGGCAACCTGCTCCGCGAGATCGGCCAGCGTACCGGGATTCCGGTGGCCGACCGCCCGGGCGAGGTCGGGGCAGGCGATCCGGACCTGTCCGACCACCCGTACCTGTACGCGACCGGGCACGGAAACATGCTGTTCACCGAGCGCGAGATCGAACGGCTCCGAGCCTACCTGAGCGACGGCGGCTTTCTCCACGTCGATGACAACTACGGGCTGGACGAGTCGTTTCGACGCGAGCTCGCTCGACTCTTCCCGGACATCCCGCTCGCCGAAGTGCCGCTCGACCACTCGATCTACCGGATCTTCTACGATCTCCCCGACGGCCTCCCCAAGGTGCACGAGCACGACGGCGGACCCGCGCAGGGATTCGGGATCTTCCTCGACGGACGGCTGGCCCTCTTCTACAGCTTCGAGTCGGATCTGGGCGATGGCTGGGAAGACGCGACGGTACACGGCGACCCGGTCGAAGTCCGCGAACAGGCGATCCGGATGGGCGTGAACCTCTTCCTGTACGCGCTTTCGGCCACCGGCGCGCCATGACGACGCGTCGCTGCCGAATGGCGGTCGCGCTCACGGCGTTCCTGGCATCGGCCGGCTGCCGCGACGCCGAGCCCACGCGGATCGTCGTGCTCGGGACGACGGACGTGCACGGCTACCTGGTTCCCTACGATTACGCGACGGACGAGCCGACCGACAACAGCCTCGCGCAGGTCGCGACGATCATCGACTCGGTCCGTCGAGCCGAACCGCACGTCGTGCTCGTGGACAGCGGCGACCTCCTCCAGGGTGCCTCGCTCAACGAGTACCAGGCACGCGTCGAGCGGGATGCCGTGCACCCGGTGGTCGCGGCGATGAACACGCTCGCGTACGACGGGGCCGCGATCGGCAACCACGAGTTCAACTACGGCATCGGGTACATGGAGTCCGCGCTCGCGGGCGCCGAGTTCCCGTTCCTGGCCGCGAACATCACCGCCGCGGGGTCGGACTCGCTCGTCCACCCGCCGTTCACGATCGTCGAGCGCGCCGGCGTTCGTATCGGGATCATCTCGTTCACCACGCCGGGCGTTCTCATCTGGGACCGAGCCAACGTCGAAGGACGGCTCGACTTCCAGGACATCGTCGAGGCCGGGGCCCGGTGGATCCCCCGGCTCCTTGAGGCCGGCGCGGACCTCGTGGTCGTCGCGGCGCACGCCGGGCTCGGCCCCGGCTCCACCTACGGCGACGCGACGGGCGTTCCGGAAGAGAATCCGCTGGCGCGTCTCGCGATCGAGGTGCCCGGTATCGACGTGATCTTCGCGGGTCACACGGCCGAGGCCATCCCGGGTCGCCGTATCGGCGGAGCGCTGGTCCTCCACGCGGGTCGACACGCCGACCACCTCGCCGTGGCCGAGCTTTCGGTGCGACGCACGCCCGCCGGCATCGAAGTGGAGAGCGTGGGTCGCGTCGTTCCGACGCGCGGGGTGGCGCCGCGGGACGATCTCGTGACGCTCGTGCGGAGCGCCCACGAGCGGACGGTCGCCTGGCTGGGCCAGCCGATCGGCTACACGCCGGACCGCTGGACCTCTCGGACCGCGCGTCGTGAGGACACGCCGATCTCGGATCTCGTCACCCACGTACAGGCCGACGTGGCCGGCTCCGACCTTTCCGCGGCGGCGGTTTTTCGTACGGACGTGGCGTTCGGACCCGGGCCGATCACCCGACGCGACATCCTCGGGCTGTACACGTTCCCGAACACGCTGCGCGCCGTGCGTCTGAGCGGCTCCGATCTCAAGGCGTTCCTCGAGCGCAGCGCGCGTTACTATCGCGTGTTCGCCCCGGAGACGGACGGGGCTCTGATCAACGACTCCGTCCCCGGCTACAACTTCGACATCGTGAGTGGCGTCGAATACGGGCTCGATCTCCGTCGTCCCGTCGGCGATCGCGTGGTGGACCTGAGGTTTCGAGGCGCCTCGGTGGGTCCGACGGACAGCTTCACGATGGCGCTCAACAACTACCGACAATCGGGCGGCGGCGGCTTCGGTATGATCGCGGACGCCCCGGTCGTCTACACCGACGAGACGGACATCGCCACGCGTATCATCGAGTTCATCATGCGTCGCGACACGCTCCGGACCACCGACGTGTTCGTCGACAACTGGGAGCTACGACCGGAGGCGGCGGTCGTCCGTCTCGAGGGGTCGCGCTAAGCCTGGAGGTCCTCGTCGCGGGGCGCGCGCGAGCGGAGCGCGCGGAAGGAACGGGCCCGGGTCCGTAACGCGACGGCACCGATGAGCGCGGTCGCCGGCAGCCAGGCTTGGGGGGGTAAGCTCCAGGGGCCGAACTGAACCGTCCAGGCCGAGCCCGCCGCTTGGAGGGGCAGCAGAAGCCAACTCGAGATCACGGAATAGCCTCCCGGAAGATCCTCTGGTCTTCGAAGACCCGCCCTATCCCCCGAACTTCCCGAATAACGCCATCAGGGCCACGATCACAAACGTGGCGATAAAGAGACCGACTGAAAACACTCCGGTCAAGAGGGGGCGGTCGAACTTCAAGTGCATGAAGAACATAACGACCAGCGCGAACTTGACGACCATCAGGATCATCAGGATCCAGAACAAAAACGGCCGCAGCGCCTCGACGTAGAACACCATCACCTCAAGGGCGGTGAAGATCGCCAGGATGACCGCGATGGCGACGTAGAACCGGTTGCTGGCGTGAGGCTCGCCGGTGTGCGCTTCCATCACTCCACCAATAGGTA